>JAZNFU010000172.1:0-6045 GCA_045576135.1 Eubacteriales bacterium | reverse complement strand
CTATGTTAAGAGGTGTGAAAATGAAGGCCGGAATACATCCCGAATACAAGGAAGCTACCATAAAGTGTGCTTGCGGCGCAACCGTTGTTACTCACTCGGTTAAGGGTGATTTGAACGTGGAAATTTGCTCCAAGTGCCATCCTTTCTATACAGGTAAGCAGAAGTTTGTAGATGCAGGCGGACGTCTTGAGAAGTTCAAGAAGCGTCTTGCAATGGCAAATAACAATAAGTAATCATTGCCAAAAAAGAGCGATGGATAATCACAAGCGCTGTGTATCCGTCGCTCTTTTTATAATCTGTAAGGAGGCTTTACTGTGGAAAAAATAAATTATGCAATACTCGTTTCCATATCCGAGCGCTCGCAGGAAACCGACGCGTGCGTGAGGAGTCTTGACGAGCTTGAGCGTCTGCTTGAAACCGCAGGCGGTAAGTGCTTTGCCAAGGTGATACAGGTAAAGGAAAGCTATGATCCAAGAACCTGTATCGGAAGCGGAAAGGTAAAGGAAATCCGAGAGCTTTGCGAGAACAACGGCGTAGAGCTTGCCGTATTCGATTTCGAGCTTACTCCCGCGCAAATAAGAAACCTCGAAAACGACCTTGGAGGCAGCGTGTCCGTCATAGACAGAAGTATGCTGATACTTGATATCTTCGCTCTGCACGCGACCAGCGGCGAGGGAAAGCTTCAGGTAGAGCTTGCACAGCTTAAATATTCAGCTCCAAGACTTATCGGTAAAGGAAAGGAGCTTTCAAGGCAGGGCGGCGGAATAGGTGCGAGAGGTCCGGGTGAAAGCAAGCTTGAAAGTGACAGACGGCATCTCAAAGAAAAGATAAGTATATTGCAGGCGCGCCTTTCGGAAATGGAAAGAAACAGAGCCGTTATGAGAGCGCAACGCGACAGAAGCGGTATACCGAAGCTTGCGCTCGTGGGTTATACGAACGCGGGAAAGTCTACGCTTTTGAATTATCTTACCGACGCGGGAGTTCTTTGCGAGGACAAGCTGTTCGCAACCCTTGATCCGACCACCCGAAAAATGCAGCTGCCAAACGGCGAGAGCATTCTTTTGACGGACACTGTAGGATTTATACGCAAGCTTCCGCATCATCTTGTAAAAGCGTTCAAATCAACGCTTGACGAGGTAAGATACGCTGACGTTTTGCTCGTCGTTTGCGATATAAGTGATTCGGAGAGCAGGGAGCAGCTTGCGGTCACGAAGGAAATAATAGAGGAGCTCGGCGCCGCGGATAAGCCAATAATATACGTATATAACAAGTGCGACAAGCTTGACGCCTTGCCCGACGTGCAGGACGAGAGCTGCGTGCTCGTCAGTGCGAAGCTCGGTGTCGGTGCGGATTCGCTTTTGGAGAAGATAAGTTCGGCGATATCTATGGGTAAGCGAAGAGTGCTTCTGTCGGTGCCGTATACCGAGCAGAATTTGTCCAGCAAAATCTACGACGGCTACACTGTGCACTCGGTCGACTATACCGACGTCGGAGTTGTACTTGACGTAACGCTTGACGGGCGCGGTCTTGGCTTATATTCCAAATATATCAAAAAAGAGGATTGAGCTTTGGAAAGTTATATAACCGTTAAAAACGAGGGCGTTTTCGAGTACGAGGACAGAAAATCGGTTTTTATAGGTCAGGCAAAGCCGGTTCGTACCGAAGCGGAGGCTATCGACTTTATAGCGTCGGTTAAAAAACGGTACCCCGATGCAAGACATCACGTTTACGCCTACGTGCTAAGACAAAATCAAACTATGAGATTCAGCGACGACCACGAGCCGCAGGGAACTGCTGGAATGCCGGTGCTTGATGCAATACGAAAACGCGGATGCACCGACGTCGTAATCGTTGTAACGAGATATTTCGGCGGAACGCTTCTCGGTACGGGGGGGCTCGTACACGCGTATAGCACGAGTGCTGTCGGAGCGCTTAATTCGGCAGAGGTCGTCACGTTTGACGTATATTCGGAAATTTCGCTTGAGTGCAGCTATTCCGACTATCAGAAAATTCTTCCCGCACTTTCAGAGCACGGCTTCCGTGAGGAAAAAACCGATTACGGTGAGTCCGTGAGAATATGCGGTACGATTTTAAAGGTGAATTCGGAAAAATTTGCCGATGCACTCGTACAGATAACGTCAGCGCGGATAATCGTTTCCGTGCTGTGCGAAAAATACGGTATTTAACACGCTCCCAAAGCGTGAATTGCGCGGGTCGATAAAGTTTAGACTTATGAAAAAGTGTTTTTTCGTGAGCGTCCGTATATTACTAAATGAAAGGAGGGAGCTCGCTTGATATCAAAAGAAATTATAGACCAAATTCTTATGAGAAATGAAATTTCCGGTGTCATCGGAAGCTATGTATCCTTAAAGCGTGCAGGCTCTAATATGAAGGGCTTGTGTCCGTTCCACAGCGAAAAAACTCCCTCGTTCACGGTTTACCCTGCGAGCAACAGCTTTTATTGCTTTGGATGCGGCGTTGGCGGCGATGCTGTGACCTTTATAAAGAATATCGAGCATCTCGATTATACCGATGCCTTGCGTTTTTTGGCAAAGCGTGCAGGGCTTACCGTAAACCTTGATTCTGCGGATGAAAAAGCCGAGCGTGCCTTAAAATATGAAAAAGACAGGCTGCATAAAATGAATGCCGATGCGGCAAAATTTTTTCACGCTTGCTTAATGCAGAATAATCCCGATGCAAAGGAAGCGTTGGCGTATTTTACTGAAAAACGCAAACTTTCGTTGTCAACAATTAAGCATTTCGGGCTTGGATATGCTCCTAACAGCTTTGATTCGTTGCTGAAATATATGCTGAAGCTCGGATATACCTATGATGAGCTGACGGTAGGGTTTTTATGCGGAAAAAGTGATAGGGGTGCTTATTACGACGCCTTTCGCAACAGAGTTATGTTTCCGATTATTGACGTTACGGGAAACGTAATAGCCTTTGGCGGACGCGTAATGGACGACTCCAAGCCTAAGTATAAAAACACCTCGGATACACCGGTATTCAAGAAAACGAGGAATCTCTTTGCCCTTAATTTTGCGAAGGCACAAGCGACCGAGTCACTTATACTCTGTGAGGGTTATATGGACGTTATAGCACTTCATGCGGCGGGGGTGACGAACGCCGTTGCCACGCTTGGAACGGCAATAACCTCCGATCAGTCAAGGCTTTTGTCAAGATATACGAAGCGCGTTATCATTTCTTACGATGCTGACGAGGCGGGACAGAAGGCAGCTAAACGCGCGCTTGAAATGCTCGGTGAGGTGGGGCTTGACGTAAAGGTTCTCGTTATTCCCGGGGCGAAGGACCCGGACGAGTATATCAAGACACACGGCGTGGACAAGTTCAAGCAGTTGCTCAGCGATTCAAAAAGTGAATTTGAGTACAGAATGGACGCGATTATGTCCAAATACGATATAAATTTCGCAGATGATAAGGTTAAGGCGCTCAAGGAGCTCGTTGCTCTTATCGGTGATTTCGGCTTCTCCGCCGAGCGCGAGATTTATATGCAAATCGTTTCGCAGAAATTTTCGGTTTCCAAGGAAAGCATAGCTCTTGAGGTAAAAAAGATTCTTTCCCGAAAAACGTACGTTCGTAAAAAAGAAGAATCCCGTAAATCCAAGCTTGACGCAATGGGATATACGGATAAGGTCAATCCGGATTTCGTTAAAGCACCCGCCGCGGCAAAGAATGAGGAAAGCGTGCTCGCGCTGCTGTTGCTTTACCCGGAGCACAGAAAGACGGTCTTTGAAGAAGCTCTTCTGTCGGAGGAGGATTTCTTCACCGAGCTTGGAAAACGGATTTTTAACAGCATAAAATGCGGCTATGAGCAGGAAAATTCATTACCCGATTTCAACGACGGCTATACTGCCGAGGAGGTTGGAAGAATAACCAAAATGAAGCTCTTGAGAATGGAGCTTTCGGATAACGGTACTGCGGTTTTGCGGGAGTGTATAGAATCCTTGAAATCAGCAGTCGAAAAGAAAAACGGTGCAGTTACCAATACGTACGAAGGACTAAGCAATCTTCTCGAAAAATTGAGAAAAGATTGAGATATCAAAAGGAAGGTAAAACAAATGAGTAGAGAAAAAATTGATTTGGAAGGCTTTATTGGCTCAAAAACCGACGGAAACATAGCGAATTCCGACATTATGAAAGCGCTTGAGGATATCAATTACGATATTTCGCAGGTTGATATTGAAACGGCTACGCCGGACGAGCTTGAAAATGACGAATTTAAGGAAATTGAGGAGGATGCCAAGTCCTATACGGGCGACGAGATAGGTATCGAAAAAATCTTCTCGCAGGAAGGCGTATCGATCGACGACCCCGTTCGTATGTATCTTAAGGAAATCGGTAAGATATCTCTACTTCCTCCCGAGCGCGAAACCGTGCTTGCGGAAAAAATCGCAGAGGGAACACCCGAGGAGGCAAAGGCGGCAAAGGACAAGCTTATCGAGGCTAACCTTCGTCTCGTCGTCAGCATCGCAAAGCGCCACGTTGGCAAGGGAATGTATTTCCTTGATCTTATACAAGAGGGAAATCTCGGTCTTATGAAGGCTGTTGAAAAATTTGATTTCCGTAAGGGCTTTAAGTTCTCAACCTACGCTACCTGGTGGATAAGACAGGCAATAACCCGTGCAATCGCCGATCAAGCGCGTACGATAAGAATTCCCGTGCATATGGTTGAAACGATACACAAGGTTTCAAGAACCGCGCGCCAGCTTTTGCAGGAGTACGGTCGCGAGCCCACCACGGATGAAATTGCAAAAAGACTTGAGATGACACCCGAAAAGGTGCGCGAGATAATGAAAATAGCGCAGGATCCCGTTTCGCTTGAAACTCCCATAGGCGAGGAGGAGGATAGCCATCTCGGAGATTTTGTAGAGGATAGTGAAACGCCAGCGCCTTCCGATACCGCGTCCTATTCGCTTCTTCGTGAACAGCTTTGCAATATTCTCAAAACCCTGACACCTCGCGAGGAGGAGGTAATAAAGCTCCGCTTCGGTCTCGAGGATGGAAGACCGAGAACGCTTGAGGAGGTTGGAAAGCAATTCCAGATTACCCGTGAGCGCATAAGACAGATAGAAGCAAAGGCGCTTCGTAAGCTTAGACATCCGTCGCGTTCAAAGGCGCTCAAGGATTATTTGGCAAATTGATGTAAAATTGTTTCCAATTTTAGTCTTATATGTATATATTTTTTTAAATATACGGTTTTGCTTGACTTTTTTTTCGCAATGATGTATAATGATGTGGATATAAACCTTGGAGGGTAGTTTTAAAATGAAAAAAATTATTTCGCTTTTCGTTGTCGCCGTTATGCTCGTTTTTGCATTGGCTTCGTGTGAAAGCGGCGTTGGCGATTTTGAGTATGATTATAATCCGGTTGCCAAAAAGTCGATTTCTCTCAATTTGTACATAATTTACGAGGATGGAAGCTCCGACGCTGCTTTGAAGACCGTTGCGGACGATATAGCCGATTATACGGAATCAAAGTATGGCACGAAGGTTAACGTTATCTATAAGACTGCCGAAGAATATACGGCAGCGGTAAAGAGTGCGGTTACGAGTACTGATAACGCTGTTAAGGCGGGTATAGTTCTTATCAACAGCAAGCAGCTTATGGATGAGCTTATGGATGACCGGGTGCTTCTCGATCTTACCGATATGTATGCTTCAAGAGCTTACGGTACTCTTAACGCTCAGATAAACTCCGCGCTTCTTGAAACGTCGAAGATTGAAGGCAAGCTTTATTCGGTTCCCAACAACCGTACGCTTGGTGAATACAAGTACCTCTTGATTGATAAGGTAAAGGCGAGAGAAGGCTTCGCAAGCTCCGAGGGCGATTGGAATCAGATAAAGTCTCTTGAAGATGCACAGAACGTGCTTCCCGCGGGCTCTTACGAGGTTGTTACCGGCTCGTACAGCGACCGCTTCGATTATGGTAAGACCGGATACTATTTCAACGAAGAAAAGCAGTCGCCTCCGATAATCGAGTATCCCAGCGTAACCGCAGATGATGCTTTTGCATCCGCTTTT
>JAZNFU010000171.1:0-3737 GCA_045576135.1 Eubacteriales bacterium | reverse complement strand
ATAAAAAAGACACCACGAGGGTGTCCTGTTTATTTTGGCAGCGGAACTAGGATTCGAACCCAGGCATACAGAGTCAGAGTCTGCTGTGCTACCACTACACAATTCCGCTAAATTATATTAAGTTTTTGTTTTTTGGGACGGTTGCGAGCAACCGTGCATACAGAGTTTGCCGCTCGGGGCGGATTTACTTTGGGTGAGGAATTAGCCTTTTGGGGAAATTCGCCGTCCTCGCTTGGCAATATTCCTTCGGAATGCAGAGTCCCGTGTGCAACCACTACCGGGTACCGCTAAATTGTATTAAGTTTTTGATTTGGGACGGTTGCGAGCAACGTATCGCTTTATTTGGATATTCAGCCAACGCTTCAAGCGCATTACATTTTATCACAAGTTTTTCACTTTGTCAAGGTGTTTTTTGGAAAAATAGAAGAAATATAGGAGAAATAGTAAAAATAATAAGATAATAGCGCAAAGGCAGGGAAAGCTAAACGTGGCAGTTTGTGCGACTGAGACTTTGATTTTATAAGGCGGTAACGCTCCGATTTTCTTCTGTGCCCATATATATTCTGTGCAAAATCGGTCAAATATATTACAAGCCGCAAGAGCGCGGAAGAAAAAGTATAATCGAGTGCGAATGTAACCGATTTTAACAACGGCGTAACAAAAGTGAAAAGAAAAATTAATCAATATTTAACCTTGATTTAATCTTGGGTTAATCGGGCGTTGCTACAATATTTTATAAGATGACAGACGTAAAATGCCGATTTATATAGCTTCGGGCGTGTTTTGCCCGCCGAATACTGCATTTTGAAGGGGGATTCTTATGAAAAGACTTTGTAAATTTCTCTTTTCCAGATATTTTATATGCGCGGTTTTTATCCTTTTGGAAATTCTGCTTCTGTTACCGAGCTTCTGGCTGTACGACCGACCGGAGCTGCTCTTGCTTTTCAGCACGCCACTGACGATAGGGGCAATAGTCGAGCTTATCAACCGAAATATACACCCGGAAAATAAGGTAACCTGGCTTATAGTGCTCGTGTTTTTGCCGTATTCGGGCGTCGTTTTGTATATTATTTTCTCAAAACGCAGAATCTCGCGCGCAGAGGGGCGTATATTTTCGCAAATAACGCCGCTGATAGCCTCGAAAAGAAATTCGGCGGAGCAACAGCGGATTATAGAAAAGCTCGACCGCGAAAATCCGCTTTTGGCGACGAAGGCAAGAGCTATCATAAACGACGATTATCTGGCTGAGATATCAGAGGACACTAACTTGGAATATTTCCCGTCGGGCGAGTCTATGTACGCCGCTATGAAGCGTGAGCTGTCCTCTGCCGAAAGCTTTATTTTCCTCGAATATTTCATAATAGAGCCGGGTGTTATGTGGGGTGGAATACGCGATATACTCGCCGAGCGTGCGGCGGCGGGGGTTGAGGTGCGTCTGATATACGACGACGTCGGCTGTATGGGAAGATTAAATTCGAAATTCGATTCCGAGCTTGAAGCGCTTGGAATAAAATGCGCGCGCTTTTCTCCGATAACGCCTATTGCCACGGCGGTGCACAATAACCGCGACCACCGAAAGCTTATGATAGTCGACGGACGAGTGGCGTTTACCGGCGGAATCAATATTGCGGATGAATATATCAACGCTCGCGAGCGCTTCGGGCATTGGAAGGACGGCGGAATAGCCGTTTTCGGCGGTGCGGTTCGCATTATGACCGAGCTGTTTCTTACGATGTGGGATATGACTAAAAAGCAAATGAGCGATTACGATAAATTTCTATCGGTGCACCCCTGCCCACATTCCGACGGCGGCTATTATATACCGTTTGGAACGGGGCCGCTTCCGATATACCGCCGCCCCGTCGGCAAAAACGCCTTCCTTTGTATGATAAATCAGGCAAGGTCCTACGTTTATATAACCACCCCATATCTGATAATAGATTTCGACCTCACAGAAGCGTTGCGAGGTGCATCTTTGCGAGGGGTTGACGTACGCATCATAACCCCTGCGGTAGCTGATAAAAAGTACGTTAAAATTATGACCAAAAGCTCGTACCTTAACCTAATAGACGCCGGGGTGAAGATATACGAATATACGCCGGGATTCATACACGAAAAGGTTATCGTCAGCGACGACGAATACGCTATCGTCGGCACGATTAATTTTGATTATCGCTCACTCGTGCATCATTTCGAAAACGCTGTGTTTATCGGGGCGTCGCCCACCGTTATAAATATAAAGGACGAGTTTCTCTTGACGCAGTCGCTTTCCGAAAGGATAGATTCCGCGGCGGCAAGGCTCGGATTTTTCGAGTGGATTTTCAAAATAGGAATAAGAGCGTTCGCTCCGCTTTTCTGACGGTTTTTACCAAAACGCCCTCAATATAAAAACAATAGTTGTCATTTGCCACAAAAAAGAACACGGAGCGCTTCGGGCGTACCGAAATTATACGACGCTTTGCGGCGGCGCGTTCGGCGTTGTTATACCCCTTTGCTTGCATCCGAGCGGCGAAAAATTCAAGTATTTACAAAAATCATTTTTTGTGATAGAATATGGGGTAGTGAGGTAGTAGATATGAAAGCGTTTGCCTATACGAAAAAAATATACGCGAGTCCGCGAGTGTTGTTCACGCTGCGCGCGATAGATTTTATCGCCGTCCTGGTTTGTGCGATTTCGCTCGTTGCCGTTCTGGCGGAGAATATAGCCGCGGGGGAATACGTTATGGCTGCCGTCCTCTGCCTGACGGTTGGAGTACCGTTCGTCGTGCTTTCTGTTTTGAGGCGGCTGATAAACGCGAAGCGTCCGTATGAAATTTACGATTTCGGCTTTTCGGTTGTCGGAAAATCAGGCTCGTCGTTTCCGAGCCGACACGCCTTTTCTGCGTTTGCGATAGCCGTGGCGTTGATGCCATTCTATTGGGTGCTCGGCGTTTGCTCGGCGGTTATGGGCGTCCTGCTTTGCGTGGTGCGCGTTTTGCTCGGCTTGCATTTCGTGCGCGACGTCGCGGTCGGCGCGCTTATCGGCGTTTTAGGCTCGCTTATCGGTATTCTGATTTTTTAGAAGGCTCGCAATCGGTCGGCAAATCGAAGTCCAAACTGTAAATTTTTTTAAAAAATGCCACCGAATTCGACAAAAACCGCCGATAATGCGCGTTTTTGCCTGCCAAATATTGAAAAAACGGTTATAAAATGATAATTTCCCAATATTTTGTAACTTTTTTTTAAATTGCTATTGAAAAATCCAAAAACATAGTGTATAATGATATTAAAATTATTCAGAAAGGCGGATAGCTTTCGTGAGCAAGAAGAAGAATAATGAGAAATTTATAAAAGCCTATGGTGAGGTAGATAAGATTTGCTGTGAGAAATTCGGCACTCCCTCAGGCGGCGTTGAGGCTTACATAAACAAGCTTAATAATGCAAGATTTGCACCCGGTCGTGACGAGGTGCTTCAAAGACTTGCAAGCTATAAGAACCTCAAGAGCAATTTCGCAAACTCTCCTGTACTTGTGCGCAAGAGTTCCGACGTTGGAAAAGAGGATATCAAGTGGCTTAACGGCTTTGCAAAAGACGTGTCGAAGAAGAAGGATCCTATTTCGGCATATCTTCGTAAGGCTCGCAACTTCGCTCGTCGCCGTAAGGCTCGCAACGCGATCGTTGTAATCCTTATCCTCGCCGCTGTAGCTGCTGCTGCGTGCTTCGGACTTGGCATTATTTAATTAATGAAAGAAACTGGC
>JAZNFU010000170.1:0-8600 GCA_045576135.1 Eubacteriales bacterium | reverse complement strand
ACTGATTGTATAAATCTCGGAATTTGCAAATGAAAGGTTACAAAATATGCATTTTTTATGTCCCAAATGCCGTGGACGGCTTGAAGAATTGAATAATGGCGCCGTGTGCTGCGCGGGGCATTCGTACGATAGAAGCCGTCGGGGGTATTATAATCTGCTCCTCGGGGGCGGCGCGCACGGCGACAATCGCGAGATGGTGCTTTGCCGCAGGCGTTTTCTTGAAGCGGGGCATTACGCGCCGCTTGCCGAAGCTGTTTGCGCGCTCGTGCTAAAGTACGGACCGAGAGGTGCGGCGGTGCTTGACACCGGGTGTGGCGAGGGCTATTACACCGACGCCGTCGAGCGTGCGCTCTATCTGCGCGACGGTATATCGGACGTGTGCGCGTTCGATATTTCAAAGGAAGCCGTGGCGTACACCGCGGGGCGCAACAAGCGTCTTCATACCGCCGTTTTCGGCTCCTACCATATGCCGCTTGCGGACGGTGAGTTTTCGCTCGTTTTGAATATGTTTTCCCCGAATGCAAAAGAGGAAATCCACCGCGTGCTATCACCGGGCGGCTATTATATTATGGCGATACCCGCAGAGGAGCATCTTTACTCCTTAAAGGCGGCGATATACAAAAATCCGTATAAAAACGAGGTGCAGGACACGGCGCTTTTCGGCTTTGAGCTGATAGAAGAGGGGCGTGTGAGCTACACGCTCGCCCTGCGCTCTCGCGATGAGATTTCGGCGCTTTTCGGTATGACGCCCTACGCTTACAGAACCGGCAAGGACGAGCGCAAAAATATCGAGGAGCTCGACTCGCTCGACGTTGAAGCCGACTTTATGATTTTGGTCTATAAAAAGACTTGACGGCGACCTCGCGTTTTTATCTACAAAATATAAGCTTTAGAATTTACGACGCTTATCGTGGCTTTTCGCTTCGGCTGAAGCCTTGCACTAAAATTCGGAATGGGGGACTCATAGCTTTGGATTTGACACACGGAAAATATCTCGGCGTCGATTACGGCGACGTTCGCACAGGACTTGCCGAGTGCGATATATCCGGACTTATTGCCACGGGCATTTGCACCGTGAAGGAGGGCGGAATGAAAAACACCGCTCAGCGCGTAGCGAAGGAGGCACAGGCTCGCGCCTGTCGGAAAATCGTCGTGGGACTTCCGAAAAATATGGACGGCACCGAGGGCTTCAGAGCCGACACGGTCCGTGCCTTCGTCGAGATACTCTCGGGACTTACCGATATCCCGATAGTGCTTTACGACGAGCGAATGACGACGATGCAGGCATACCGCGTTTTTGAAGAAACGGGTGCTTACGGAAAGCGCCGCCGCGAGAATATAGACACGCTTTCCGCACAGATTATTCTTCAAAATTATATTGATGCCGAGCGGCAAAAAAAGGCTTGAGCCACGGCTCGCTTCTCGCGCCGCGGTCGGCTGTACGCTATGTAATTCGCACGAAAACTATCAGCAATGCAAACCGATGGTTAGCATACATAGATATAAAGGTGGAAAGAGGATTTGAAAATGACAGACAAAAGGGTGCTTATCATACACACCGGCGGCACGATAGGAATGAAGAAAACCGAAAACGGCTACGCTACCGCTCCCGGCTTTTTGGAGGGGGCGCTTTTGGCGATACCGGATATGAAAAAAGAGGGTATGCCGAGCTACGACCTTTTTGAGATGCCCTCTATCCTTGACTCCTCAAACGTCAGCGTCACCGAGTGGAACGAGATCGCGAAAAAGATATACGACAGCTACTCGGACTACGACGGCTACGTTATTTTGCACGGCACGGACACGATGGCGTACACCGCCTCCGCTCTGTCCTTTATCCTTGAAAATAATTCAAAGCCGATAATTCTCACCGGCTCACAGATACCGCTTTGCGAGCTTCGGAGTGACGGAGTCGACAATATCGTGACCTCGCTTATCATAGCGGCTGAGGGGGTTGTGAAAGAGGTATGTCTTTTCTTCGGCTCAAGGCTTCTGCGCGGCAACCGCGCGACCAAAATGAGTGCTGACGGACTTATGGCGTTTGATTCGCCCAATTATCCGCATCTTGCCGAGGTTGGCATCGGTATCAGATATAACCGCCGGGCGATATCCGCACCGTCGGGCGAGCCGATAAAATTCAATCCCTTCTCCGATGTGCCGATAGGCGTTTTGAAGGTCTTTCCCGGCGTTCAGTTTTCGCTCTTTGAATCGATTATGACCGACAAGCTTTCGGGTATCGTGCTCGAGGGCTTCGGTACCGGAAATATTCCTGACAAAAAGGGCGAGCTTTTGCCCATAGTCAAGCGCGCGTTTGACGCGGGCGTCGTTGTCGTCGTATGCTCACAGTGCCCCGAGGGCGCCGTATCGCTCGGCGCGTATGAAACGAGCACGCCGCTTTTGCGCGCGGGTGCTATCAGCGGCAGCGATATGACCACCGAGGCGGCGGTAGCAAAGCTTTACCACCTTTGCAGTATGAATACACAGCACAGCGAAATCCGAGCCTTTATGTGTAAGAGCATCAGCGGCGAGCTTACGGAAAAGCTGTAAAATGAAAACGAAAATTTGCAAATATAGCATTTGAGGGAGCGAAAGAATGGAAGAATTTAAAAAAGGCGGCAGCGGTTATATCACCGAGCTTATAGCCGAAGCCTTGGAAAAGGGTGAGCGCGAGTGCGTCGTTTCGGGCGAGTGGGAGATAGCCTACGCCGTTCGTATACCGTCGGATTTTACGCTCGTGCTTGAGGGGTGCCACCTTCGTATGAAGGACGGAGTATTTGACAATATGTTCGTAAACGAGCACCACGGCACCTACGTTGGCAGGACCTCGCTTGGCACCGACCGCAATATAGCGATTGTCGGTAGGGGCAGGGCTATTCTTGACGGCGGTGAGTACAACCGACTCTCAGAGCGCAACTCTGCCACCCTCGGTATCCCGATGACGAAAAACAATCTCATTCTCTTTACTAACGTGGAGGGCGTGAGGGTTGAGGGCATTTCCTGCCGCAATCAGCGTTGGTGGGCAATCAATTTCATCTATTGCCGTGGCGGTGTAGTGCGTAACGTCGACTTCTGTGCGTGCGATATTTGGGTGGACGAGTACGGCGTCGAGCACCACGGACTCAAAAAAGAAAAATACGACGAGGTGCTCGTAAAGAATGCCGACGGCATCGATTTGCGCCAAGGCTGCTCGGATTTCCTTATCGAAAATATAAGCGGATTTACCGAGGACGATACGGTAGCGCTTACCAACCTTAACGGAAAAACGGAGCGCATTTATTCGAAGCTCGGACTCCCCTCCGATATATGCAGGGTGACTATACGCAACCTGCGCGCCGCCGCATTTTGCAGCCTCGTGCGTCTGCTCAATCAGGGTGAGCTTAAGCTTCACGATATCACTATCGAGAATATTTACGACGTGGGCGTTGAGTGTCCGCACCTTGACAAAAGCGGTCACGCCATTCGCGTCGGTGATGCGACGCATATGTACGGCTCTCGCCATTCCACAGCCGAGGAAACCTACAACATCTCGATTAAGAACGTCTACGCCGCAGGCTCAAGGGCGGGAATTCACCTCGCGGGCGCTATCGGAAATCTTACCATCGAGAATGCTCGCTCGGCAGAGGGCACTCTGCTTATAGAGGACTTCAGAACAGAATAAATTCGCGTTTTGTAAATTAAAATTGTCAAATTGATATTATTTTTCATATTTTGGGCGGTGTCGCAGCTTTCGACACCGCCCTTTTGTTTTGCGGTATCCGGGTATTCGCAGCCTTTTTGCTTTGTGGTATTAGAGCCTTGGTTGCCGCCTTTTGTTTTGCGGCATCGGAGTCTTGGACACCGCCCCATCGTCATAATTGCGCACCTCTTTGCATAAGCTTAAAGACGGCTTGGTTTGGGGGTGCGGTATGAAGAAAATATTGTGTTTTATTCTGTCTTTTTTGACTCTGCTGAGTTTGATTTCCTGCGGCGGTGAGCCGCCCGGAGCGCGCGTTTTGCTCGAAAATTTCGCCGACTCCTACGGCGCGTCGGGTATAATATTCTCGCCCGAAATTTCTGAGGGCGAGGCGGGGTATGTTGACGGCGATTTTTTCGAAACTATTTTTGGTGCCGATGCCGATTTTGAGAGCGACTACGCGGTGCTTTTGTCCGACTCGGTCGACTCGGTGTGCGAGGCGGCGGTCTTCGTCACGCGCGACGACAGCTCGCGAATGCTCGCCGAGAGGCTTTGCCGCGAGCGGCTTGAGTTGATTTCCAAAATGGGCTATGGCAAGGATTCGCTTTTGATAAGGCGCGGCGGCGTGATTTTTTACTCAACGCTCCCCGACGCCGCCCTCGCCGAGCGAATTTGGCTCGATATCAAGCTGTAGCTCACCCTCGGCAAATCTGTTTGAGCTATCGCCCGAATGAATTTTCCGCTCGACAAGTCTGTCTGAGCCATCGCCCGAATGAATTTTCCGCTCGGCTTGCTTTTAAAGATCGATTTTGAAACCAAATCCCCACGAATACGGTGCTTTTGGCTTCGTATAAGGTGTATAAATCCCACTTTCTGTCTATCATTACGCGATTTTTGGCGCGCTCGTCCCACAACCGCACGCTACCCCTCCTCGTCTGTTTTTACCCCGAATATTAAATATTTAGGTTGACTTTCATACTCCGTTGTGTTAGAATATACTCGTTAAATTCGTGATTGAATGGAGATTCAGATGAAAATAGGAGAGGTTATACTCTGCAAATTCGGTGAGGTCGTGCTGAAGGGCGCTAACAGACAGAACTTTGAGTCGGCTCTCGTTAAGGAGCTTCGCCGCCGCGCGTCGCCAAACGGCAATTTCAAGATATATTTCAAGCAAAGCACCGTGTATATCGAGCCAAAGGACGATATGGCTGATATGGACGCTATGTACGAGAGCGCGAAAAAGGTATTCGGCATCGTCGGTGTAAACCGTGCCGCCGTTTGCGAGAAAAATATAGACGCCATAAGGGCGCTCGCGCGCGAGTATCTGCCCGATAAGCTCTTGGGACGGCGCACCTTTAAGGTTGAAGCGAAGCGCTCGGACAAGCGTTTTCCCTTGACCTCACCCGAAATTTCTGCCGAAATCGGCGGAGTTATCCTTTCCTCAATTCCCGGAATACGCGTCAACGTGCGTGAGCCCGAGGTTACCGTGACCGTTGAGGTGCGCGACGATAACGCGTATATCAGAGCGGGACAGGAGACGGGTGCGGGCGGACTCCCAATACGCTCGGCGGGCAGGGGACTGCTTCTTCTGTCCGGAGGCATAGATTCTCCCGTCGCGGGCTGTATGATGGCGAAGCGCGGAATGGAAATCGAGGCGCTTCACTTTGAGTCCTATCCTTATACCTCCGAGCGCGCAAGAGAAAAGGTTATGACGCTTGCACAACAGATGTGCGAATACTGCTCGCGTATACACACCCACGTTATCTCGCTCACGCATATTCAAGAACAAATACGCGACAAGTGCGAGGAGGACTACTTCACGCTCATACTCAGAATATTTATGATGCGGCTCGCCGAGCGCGTCGCAAGGCGGTTTAACTGTCACGCGCTCATAACCGGTGAGAGTCTTGGTCAGGTTGCCTCGCAAACGCTCGCGGCGATAGAGGTTACCGATTCTGTGGTAAATATTCCCGTGTTCCGTCCCTGCATCGGTCTTGATAAGAACGAAATCGTAATAGAGGCGAGAAGATACGGCACGTTTGAAACCTCGATTTTGCCATACGAGGACTGCTGCACCGTATTCACCCCGCGCCACCCGAAAACCCAGCCGCGAATCGACGCGGTTATGGCTGAGCTTTCAAAGCTCGACGTCGAGGCTCTGATGGATGAGGCGTACGAGAGTATGACGAGCGAAACCAAGCTTATTTTCCCCGAATACAAATAATTAAAATAAAATCATTGACAAATATATTTTAATATGTTAAAATAACAGCGTGATTTTTCACGCTTGGGAGGAGTAGTGCGAAGGCGGCACCAAAAGAGAGCGGGCGGAAGGTGAGAGCCCGTGTGACGCTCGTGCGAAGGTAGCCCAAGCTATCCCGGAAAGAAAGGCTATGCCGATTAGACTCCGGCGGGTGCGCCCGTTACAGCTTAACGAGGGAGTGCCGAGGCACTTCGAATTTTGGGTGGTACAGCGTTATCATACGCCCCGAAACGCCTTTGGCGTTTCGGGGCTTTTAGTTTTAAATCCGCCAAAATTTTCCCGAAAATACCGAAAAAACCCACGTTTTACGCGCTAAATGTTTGAAACGCACCCGAAACGCGCGCTTCGCGAGGAAGGATAAACACCGAAAGGATAATATAAAAATGAGGAAAGAACTTGCAAAAAATTATAATCCCGGCGAATTTGAGTCGAGGATTTATGAGAGCTGGTGTGAGAAAAAATACTTCGCACCCGACACGGACAAAAAGAAAAAGCCGTTCTCGATAGTTATACCGCCGCCCAACGTAACCGGACAGCTTCATATGGGACACGCGCTTGACGAAACGCTTCAGGATATACTTATAAGAACCAAGCGTATGCAGGGCTATTCTACGCTATGGGTGCCCGGCACCGACCACGCTGGCATCGCCACGCAGATAAAGGTTGAGGAAAATCTGCGCGTAAACGAGGGACTCACGAGATACGACCTCGGACGCGAGAAATTCCTTGAACGCGTCTGGGATTGGAAAAATCAGTACGGCTCGAGAATTATAAATCAGCTCAAAAAGCTCGGCGCATCTTGCGACTGGGACCGCGAGCGCTTCACGATGGACGAGGGCTGCTCCCGCGCCGTGCGCGAGGTGTTCGTAAACCTCTATAACAAGGGACTCATCTACCGCGGCTACCGCATTATAAACTGGTGTCCCGCCTGCCGTACGGCACTTTCGGACGCCGAGGTTGAGTACAGCGAGATGCCCGGCTCGTTCTGGCATATAAGATACCCCGTAGTCGACTCTGACGAGTACGTTACCGTGGCTACGACGCGCCCCGAAACTATGCTCGGCGATACCGCCGTTGCGGTTCACCCCGAGGACGAAAGATACGCCCACCTCGTCGGCAAAAAGCTGATTTTGCCGCTCGTTAACAAGGAAATTCCGGTAATCGCGGACGAGTACGTTGAGCGCGATTTCGGTACGGGCTGCGTTAAAATCACTCCCGCCCACGACCCCAACGACTTCGAGGTCGGCGCAAGACATAATCTTCCTATCGTTAAGGTTATGAACGACGACGCTACTATATCGGCTGAGCTTGGCGGCGAGTTTGCGGGTATGGACAGATACGAGGCGCGCCGCGCCATCGTTGCGGCACTCGAGGCGGGAGGCTACCTTGTAAAAATAGAGCCTTGCTCGCACAACGTCGGTACCTGCTACCGCTGTAAGACTGTCGTTGAGCCTATGACCAGCGACCAATGGTTCGTAAAGATGAAGCCGCTTGCCGAGCCTGCGCTTGACGCCGTCGTTTCGGGAAATATCAAATTCGAGCCCGAAAGATTCAGCAAAACCTATATAAATTGGATGGAGAACTGCCACGACTGGTGCATTTCCCGTCAGCTTTGGTGGGGACACAGAATCCCCGCGTTCTACTGTGACGCCTGCGGAAATATGGAGGTGTCAAAGGAGGATTTGACCCTCTGTCCCAAGTGCCAGGCACCCCTTCGCCGCGAGGAAGACGTTCTTGATACCTGGTTCTCCTCGGCGCTTTGGCCCTTCTCGACGCTCGGCTGGCCCGATAAGACCGAGGACCTTGAAAGATACTATCCCACCTCGGTGCTCGTAACCGGCTACGATATAATATTCTTCTGGGTTGCGAGAATGATTTTCTCGGGACTTGAGCATATGGGCGAAAAGCCCTTCTCGACCGTATTTATCCACGGTCTTGTGCGCGACGCGCAGGGAAGAAAGATGTCAAAATCTCTCGGAAACGGTATCGACCCCCTCAAGATTATCGAGGAATACGGCGCGGACGCCTTGAGATTCGCGCTTGCTACGGGTAACTCGCCCGGAAACGATATGCGCTTCTCGGACGAGAAGATTGAGTCGGCGAGAAACTTTGCGAATAAGCTTTGGAACGCATCGCGCTTCGTGCTTATGAATCTTTCCGAGGACGACGAGGAGCTTCTGAAGCTTCCCGAAGCCTCCGAGCTTGCGCTTGAGGACAAGTGGATTCTTTCCCGCCTTAACGAGCTCATCAAATCGGTAAGCGCAAATATCGAAAACTTTGAGGTCGGAATAGCTCTTTCCGAAATATATTCGTTCACCTGGGACTGCTTCTGCGACTGGTATATCGAGATGGCGAAAAGCCGCACCTTTGCCGCAGGCACTCCCGAGGCGCTTACCGCAAAGCGCGTGCTCGTTTACGTTCTTACCAATATTCTTAAGCTGCTTCACCCCTATATGCCGTTTATAACCGAGGAGATTTATCAGGCGCTGCCTCACACCGACGACTCTATTATGATATCGAGCTTCCCCGAGTACGACGGTGAGCTTGAATTTGCAACCGAGGAGGGCGACGTGGACAGAGTTATCGCCGCTATCGTTGCAGTACGTGCGCAAAGACAAAAGATGAATATTCCCCCCTCGAAAAAGGCAAAGCTTTACGTTGTTA
>JAZNFU010000169.1:0-2308 GCA_045576135.1 Eubacteriales bacterium | reverse complement strand
GTGTCAAGAGCAAGCGCATATGAGCTTATGCGTGAGCGGAATTTTCCTTCATTCCGTATTGGAAAAAGAATTCTTGTGTCGAGGGAAAATCTGATTGCTTGGGTGGAAAGCCGCTCTGAAAAAGGCGGTGCTCGATGATGGAAAACAGATTCGAGTTTGACGACCTTAGCAACGAACATTTTAAATTTTTATTAGAAAATTGTTATTTTCATCCTTCAAGAAAATATGTAAGCGAAGAGGTTAAATTCATTGCGAAAGAAGCTATGAATTTTCTTTGGAATATGAATGAGATATCGGTAAAGGGAATTCATTTTGAAGCTCGGGAAATTCGTGAACGCATGATCTACGAGATGTCCTGTGAGGATCTCGATAGAGCGATTGGCGAAGCTATCTCTCTGAAATGGAAGATAAAATTTACTGATTTTGTTACTCTTATTTTCGAACATATTTTATTTGGAGATCGGATCGTGGAAATACAGATTGAAAAGACACGCAACGGAAACGTTGCATAACGGGGTGTCTTGAAATGTTATTCTACGGTCAAAAGCAAGAACCGTGTAAAAATTATTTTCCCGTACATAATCGGATATTTGATCTTGGTTTGTGTGCGGAGGAACTTGCGATCTATCTTTATCTTGTGAGATGCGAGGATAAGAAAACATATTCTTGTTATCCGAGTCACTCGACGATCGGTGAGAGTATAGGTCGCTCCGCAAATACGGTTCAAAAGTATGTAAAACAGCTCGAAAAGAAACGATTTATAACCACAGAACCGACGAGGATAAAAGCGAAAAACGGACGCTATTGTAACGGAAGTCTTCGCTATACGATTCGTCCGATCCAGGATGCGATCGATTACTTTGATGAGCAGCAAATGCAACGTCTGGTACAAGACAAGATCAGAAGAGAACGAGAAGAAGCATTACGAAAATACGACGAGAAAAGGAAAAAGACAGGGTAGTTGAACAGGGTAGATTTTCGAGCAGGAGAAAGCATAGGCGCCAGAGTAGGCGCCTATGCCGACTACATCGGACGGCAGAGCCGACCGTTTGCAAGGGTTTGCGAGACTTTTGAGGTGGCGCCTTTTGTGGGTCATAAAATGGGGGCTTGGTGTCTTATGCAGGCGCCTGAAATACAAAGAAATCAGGTGTTGTAAGGCTTTTTGCGGGTGTCATCGATTGGTGTCTTACCCAAATTTAACGAAAAAAGGAGAAAATTATGGATCCCGAAAACAAGAAAAGAATCAGTATTTATATGGATAAAGATATCGTTGAAAAAGCCGATAAAGCGCTAAAGGTTTGCGGTTGTTCCTCTCGGAACGAATTGGTTGCCAAGGCGATAGAATATTATATTTCCGAAAAAGAGATAGAAGGAGCGAGCCAATATCTTGTGACAAGAATATCAAAATCTATTGCACAGGCAAACGATGTTACACTCAAGCAGGTCACGACCGGACTGCATCGTTACGCTATATATCTTGATATGATGATACAAATGCTGGGTCAGATAATTGAATACGACGAGGAAGATATCAGGAAAATGCGCAGTGAAGCATACAGGCATTTAAAAAGTATGAATGGAAATGTTACCTTCGAAAGTATAATGAATCACTCCTTGGGGCTTGGCGAAACATTTGATGAATGAATTGATAACTCTTCCGTTTGGGTATAGCTTTTCAGAACTGTTTGTGGTATTGTATTGGCTTAGAAAGGAGGCGAAAATATGGCGAAGAGAAGACCTAAAGGCGACGGTATGATAAGAAAAAGAAATGACACAGGTCGTTGGGAAGGACGAATCGTAGTCGGTCACAAGGATGACGGAAGTCCGATACATAAGTACGTGTATGCCGATACGCAAAAGGAGTTGCTCGTAAAGTTTCAACTACTCAAAGAGCAATACGCCGGTATGGAGCTGACCGAGCAAAGCAAACTAACGCTCGGCGAATGGCTTGACAAGTGGCTGACTGAGATCAAAGAACCGATGATTCGAGCATCGACGGCGGTGAGCTATCATCGGTATATCGACAACCATATAAAGCCCCATCTTGGTAATAAAAAGCTTACATCGGTTCGAACCGCAGACATTCAAAAAATGTATAACACGCTGCAAAAGTCGGGGCGTGTAAAGCCGAATGAAAATCAGGGCGAAGGACTTTCCAACGCAACGGTTCGCTCGATACATATGTTGCTTCACGAAGCGATGGACGGAGCTGTAAAGGAAGGTCTGATACCGAGCAATCCTACAGACGGAACAACGATTCCTAAGCTTATCAAAAAGAGCAAACCCGTACTTCTCGAATCTCAGATTG
>JAZNFU010000168.1:0-5390 GCA_045576135.1 Eubacteriales bacterium | reverse complement strand
TTCTTCCATTTTTCTTACCTCAATACAGTAAAATATATTTTAAAACCGAAAAAGCATAAGATTAAAAGCAGAAAGCGCGATATTACAGCGTCATAAAGTAATTCACGTCGGGAAGGAACTTCTCAAAGCCGGATTTCTCGTATGCGCGGCGCGCGGGTGCGTGCTTTTCGTCAAGACCGGTATGTACCTTTGCCGAAACGCAGCCCTCCTCCATCATCTTCTTGTAGATGAGTGCGTACTGTCTGCCTGCAATACCTCTGCCCTTGTAGTTGTTATCAACCGCGTTGTAGCCGACGATACCGCACTTATGGCCGTAGCTGTCAACCACTCTGTAAGTAGCGTAGCCCGCAACGACACCGTCAACCTCGGTGACGACGAAGCGCTCGGGTGCTTCCATTCTCTCAACGATTGCCGACTGAACGCTCGTAACGCCCTGCTCAACCGAGCCGTAGAAGATTTTGTAAAGCTCCTCACCGATGCAAGCCTTGTAGTTTTCGTTGATTATAGTCCATTGCTGAGCCGTGATTTCAAGAAGTCTGTCCTTGTCCGACGGTTTTACCTCGCGAACGACGATATTCTCGGTCGTCGGTTTTCCGTTGTAGAGGGCGTGCTCGGGTTTCAGCATCATAAAATAGTTTACGTCGGGAAGGAATTTCTCAAAGCCGGATTTTTCGTACGCGCGGCGCGCGGGTGCGTGAAGGTTATCAAGTCCCGTATGTACCTGTGCCGCAACGCAGCCACATTTACGCATCTCGTCGTATATTTTAGCGTACTGCTTACCTGCAATTCCGCGGCCCTTGAAGGCGGGGTCGCAGGCGTTGAAGCCGACGATGCCTATTTTAACTCCGTTTTTCACGTCGGTTCTGTAGGTCGCAAATGCCGCAACCACACCGTCAACCTCGGTAACGAAGCAGGTATCGGAGTCGAGCGAGCGCTCCTTAATCATCTTCACGTTGCCCTCCATACGAGTCTTAAGGTCGCCGTAATAAACGTCGTACAGCTCCTCGCCGATAAGGCTCTTGTAATTGAGGTTGATTGCCGTCCAGTTGATGTCGAAAATCTCACCGATTCTCTCGGCATCCTCGGGTCTTGAATTACGGACAATAATCTTTTCTTCCATTTTTTTGCTCTCCTTTGAGGTTTATATGTAATTAATTATTTTCATTTTTGGAAATATAGAACTCATAATACCACTTTGCAAAGCGGCGCAGTCCCTCGCGAAGCGGCGTTGTCGGTTTGAATCCGATATCACGCTCAAGCGCCGAGGTGTCGGCAAAGGTTATCGGAACGTCGCCCTTTTGCATCGGGACGAGCTCGCTGTATGCCGATATATCGAAATCACTCGGTAAAACGCCCGCCGCAATCAATTCCTCACCAAGTATTTTCACGAAATCGAGAAGATTCTCAGGCGAGCTGTTGCCGATATTATAAACTCTGGCGGGCGGTATGGGAAGCCCGTCCTCGCCCTGTCGACACTCGGGTGCTCTTTCTATAATTCTGAAAACGCCCTCGACGATATCGTCGATATAGGTGAAATCGCGCTTGCAGTTACCGTAGTTGAAAATCTTTATCTTCTCGCCCGAAATAAGCTTGTTCGTAAAGCCGAAATACGCCATATCAGGTCTTCCCGCAGGGCCGTAAACCGTGAAGAAGCGAAGTCCGGTTGCACGAATTCCATAAAGCTTCGCGTAAGCGTTGGCAAAAAGCTCGTTACTCTTTTTGGTCGCGGCGTAAAGGCTTACGGGTGAGTCGGTTTTATCATCGGTGGAATACGGAATTTTCACGTTTGAGCCGTAAACCGAGGACGAGGAGGCGTAAACGAGATGCTCAACGGGATGGCGGCGCACAGCCTCAAGTATATTGTAAAATCCTATGATATTCGCCTCAATATAGGCGTCGGGGTTGGTTATCGAATATCTGACACCCGCCTGTGCGGCAAGGTTTACGACGACGTCGAATTTATATTCCTCGAATATCCCATTGATAAAATCGCGGTCGGCGATATTTCCCCGAAGGAAAATCCACTCACAAGAGGACTCCTTTGCCAGATTTTCAAGGCTTTCGAGTCTGTATTGCTTTATCGAAACGTCGTAGTAATCGTTAAGCGAGTCCACTCCAACGATTTTCGCATTATTGACGGCGCTGAGAAGCTTCGTTACGAGATTCGCACCGACGAAGCCCGCCGCACCGGTTACGAGCACGCGTTTTCCGTCAAGTTTTACATTAACTTTAAGCATAAAATCTCCTTATTTTACGGTTATTCCGCGGTAATCACGCTTTACCGTCTCGTAGCTTTCAAGATTGCCGATGTCGTATCTTTTTCCGCGCATTTGCATAGCGTATACCTCGCTGTGCTCCGCGAGCCACGCGACGTAGCTGCCGGGAGCGTCCGTACCGCATCCGTCAACAATCGCTCGGTCTATAAGTGCCGCGTCCGCGCTCGTATAATAGTAGAACGGCGGCGTGCACCAGTGGGTTTCGGGGTTAGGTGACTTTTCGGTCATCCTTATGATTTTATCGTTTTCGTCAACCGTTACGACACCCGATTTCAAGAGCCGCTTGGTATCAGGCTCGTAGTATCTCAGGACGCAGGACGCGCCCTTTTCCTTCGCGTAGCCGATAAAATCAGAGAGGCTGAAATCAAGCAGGTTGTCGCCCGCAATTATCAGAACGTCGTCGGTGATGTTAAGCGCCTCGCGCGCAAACTTTATATCGATTACCGCACCGAGTCTTGTTTCGTTAGTCATAGTGCCGTCGTTGAGGACGGTTATTTTTTCGCTTTTTTTCGCCGCCCAGGCGTCAAAGTGGTGGGCAAATTTTCCGTTGGAAATAACGACGTACTCGTCAACCTCGCCCGTCTTGTCGATATCCTCAATAAGCCAATCGAGTATGGTTTTGTCACCTACCGTAAGAAGCGGCTTGGGAAAGTTTTCGGTTAAGGGATAAAGGCGAGTCGCATATCCCGCCGCCAAAATCAAGCATTTCAATTCATTATCCTCCGTATTTTTTACTTTATCAGAGAGCTGCGCGTCAATCGTTTTTGCACGTTTTTCTCGTTTTTTGTCAATCGTTGTTTACTTTATAGCGATTTTTACTCAACACAGACCGCCTTGCCGTTTTCCGTATATATTCTCGGCACGCGCTCGCCGACCGTGGTGGTAAGCTCGTAGCAGATGGTGTCAAGCTCCGCGGCAAGCTCCTCGGCACTTCTGCCGCCCTCGCCGAAGATAATCACCTCGTCACCCATTTCAACTCCGTCTATATCGGTAACGTCGAGCATAAGCTGGTCCATACAAACGTTTCCGACAGTTTTTGCCTTACAGCCTCTGACGGTGAGAGTCGCGCCGCCGCGGCTTCCGTATCTGAAAAATCCGTCGGCGTATCCGATTTGTACCGTGGCTATCTTCGTTTTTTTCTCGGCTATAAATCTTCTCGAATATCCGACCGACCTGCCCTTATCAACCTCTTTTACGAGCGAAACCTCCGAGCGAAGCTTCATAACCGGCATAAGTCCGAGCCTGCCCGCAAGCTTATCCGACGGTGACATACCGTAAAGAATAATTCCCGCACGCACCATATCGAAGGCGTAATCCGTATAATCTATTATTCCCGCGCTGTTTGCCGCGTGGCGCACTAACCTACGTCCGAGCAACCCCTCAAGCTTATCCGAAACGAAGCTGAAGTTTTCAAGCTGCGAAAGCGTAAAATCGCCTTCGTCGATATCAGCCGAGGATAAATGGGTAAATATTCCGACGGGATTGAGTCCGGGCAGAGTTATCGCCGAATATATTTCACGAGCACCGCGCTCGTCGCTCGCAATAAAGCCTATACGCGACATTCCCGTATCTATTTTTATATGGACGTCGAGCGTTTTACCGATTTTTACGCACTCGCGCGAGAGCGCCGCGGCATACTCGGCAGAAAAAACGCACTGCGTTATACCGTACTCGGCAAGCGTTTTTGCATATTCGACGGGGGTGTAGCCGAGAATGAGTATCGGTAAGGACGTACCCGTCTTTCTTATCTTTACAGCCTCACGGGCGGTGGCAACGCCGAATGCACCCGCGCCGAGCCTCTCATAGACTCCCGCGAGCAGCTCTGCTCCGTGTCCGTAGGCGTCAGCCTTTATGACGCACATTATTTTCGATTTTTCGGGAACGCGCTCCCTTATTTTCAGGTAATTGTTCCGTACAGCATCAAGAGATATATACGCCGCAGTACCGCCGAAAAACTCCATAATTTATCTCCTTAACATAACGGCAAGCCGCATTTGCGGCGCCGATAACGCTTTTATAAAACGGTAACTCCGTCCGCACTCTCACACATATGAACCGAATATTTACCGCGAAGCTCGGGGAATGAGCGAAGATACTCACGCGTTACGCGCTCGGTAATGCTTTCCTCGAATTTAGGGTCTATCAGCGCCATAGCACAGCCCTTGAAGCCCGCGCCCGAAAATCTGCCGCCGTAAACGCCCTCGGTGTCACGCATAATTTCATAAAGCCGACGAAGCTCGTCCGAGCCGGTCTGATAGTTGTATATCGAGCTTTTTCCGCTCTCAAACGAAAGTCTTCCGAACTCCTCTATATCACCTCTGCGCCAAGCCTCAGCTCCCGCCTCAACGCGCTCGTATTCGGTGTAAAAGTGCTCGGCACGCATACGGAATTCCTCGGGAAGCCTGTCGCGATAAGCAAGGTAAACCTCACGCGGAACGTAGCGCAGACGCGCCTCGGAAAACTTGCCGTACTCAATGCCCGCGTAAGCCATAAGCGAGTACGCCGCCGCTTTACATTCGTCAACGCGCATATTGAATTTCGAGCCGAAAAGATTACGCTCAAGTCCGGAGAAGAATATCGCTATTTTATACGGCTTCATATTCGGGCTTTGAGGAATAAGCTCAAAGCTGTCGTCCGCCGTATCAAGATACAGAAGATGGTTCTTTTTGGAATAAACCTCGCAGGACTGGTCAAGCTTTCCGCAGGCAACGCCGACGTAGTCGTTCTCGGCGTGGAGCGCGACGTCTATAAGCTCGGACTCGGAAAGAGTAAGATTATTCGCCGTGCAAAGCGCCTTGAGAAAGGCAAGTATTACCGCCGCAGAGGATGAAAGTCCGCCGATAGGGAGCGAGCCCTCGATAACGCCGCAGACGCCGACGGTCAGCGGATATCTTTTTGAAAGCACGAGCGTTGCACCTCTGATGTAATCCGCCCAATCTCTGTCCGGCTTTGCGGGTACGCCGGCTATATGCCACTGCGCACGCTTTTCGGTGAACTGAATAGATGACATCTCGACGACGCCGTTTTTCTTTATTCCGTAGGCTATGTGTATACCCTTATCGATTGCAAATCCGGTTATCTTTCCGTGCTGATGGTCGGAATGAGCACCGATGG
>JAZNFU010000167.1:0-3693 GCA_045576135.1 Eubacteriales bacterium | reverse complement strand
TGTAACTGCCATAGGAAGCTCTGCATTTTTCAGTTGTTTTTCACTTTTTAGTGTAGTTATTCCTGATACTATAACGATCATTGAAAGTAACGCATTTTGTTGGTGTGAAAATCTTGCAAGTGTGACGATTCCCAAAAGCGTAACGACTATATCCGCAGAAGCATTTGATGGCTGCGAGGATTTGAAATATATAGAGTTTGAAGACGAAAGCATATGTGAAGTTATTGGTGATAGAGCATTCGTTGATTGCGAAAGTCTTGAATTTTTAGAAATACCGGACAGCGTAATTTCAATAGGAAATTATGCGTTTAACTCTTGCGATAATCTTGTAGGTGTAATAATTCCGACTAGTGTAAACACGATCGGTAATTTTGCTTTTAATGAATGTCCAAAACTTACAGAAGTTTTTTATACAGGTAGTGAGGTTGAGTGGACTGAGATGACGATAGGATATCGAAACTTCACGTCCGCTACCCGCTACTACTATTCCGAAACTCAACCTACCACCGCAACAAATTATTGGCACTACAATGACGACGGCGAGATTGAAATTTGGACTCCTATGTTCTCCGGTGGAAGCGGTACACTAGAAGACCCGTTCTTGATAGCAAATGTTGAGAATTTCAAGAATATCGGTGTATTCTACGATGTAGAGTACTACTATTACAAGATAGCAGACGGCATCACCGCTATGAGCCTTTACGATATCGGACGCGTTAACCTTACCGGTTCGTTTGACGGTAACGGCGTTAGCTTCACCAACGTAAACGGCTACGTATTCGGCAACGTCAAGTTCACCAACCCCGTTACGCTTAAGAACTTCAACGTACAGTATGCCGGCGGTTACGGTGTTGTAAGAAACTGCGGTACCACCGAGCTTACCTTCAACAACGTAAAGATTACCGGTTACTCGATTCACGACTGGAACGCGGGTGAGTTCGTAAGATACGGTAGTAACAACGTCGTTGACGGTGGCTTCAACTACACTATCAACTTCATTAATTGTTCTTGCGAGGCTGAGATTTACTCTACCAACAATGCGTGGTCTTCGATTCTCGTAGGTCACTGCTATCCCGGTACGAACCACAGGGCAACTATAAACGTTGACGCTGCTACCGAGGCTAATATCGCTAACAGCAAGCTTTACTACACCGGCGCAACCTATAACGCAAGCACCACTCTTGGTAACAAGTACTACGGTATAGGTCCCGCTGACGTTTACGTTGAAGGCACCCTTATCGATGCTGACGCTAACGTTATAAAGTCCGCTGATGAAGAAGCTTCTATGATAGTCTTCGTTGACGCAACTAAGGCTCCTACCAAGACAAATAACGGTTACACCATCACGCCCGAAGCTGACACTACCAAGGTTGTTATTTCTCTTAACTGGCAGTACACGCTTTACGACGGCAGCTACGACAACAAGATTGCTGACCAGGCGGGTGTCGGCGGTAGACTTGGTGATACCACTACTATCGAAATAACCGATGCAGCTACCCTTAAGGTTCTTGATAAGATTACAAGCGTAGAAATCAGAACCGGTACCGGAAAGTTCGACTATAAGATTGACGGCTCCAAGCTTATAATCTATATGGCAACTACCAACAAGTACATTGACGGTAACCTCACGCTTCACGTTGAGCAGTTTGCCGGCGGTAATATTGCTAAGTACAAGGGCACGCTTCTTATAGCTTCCAAGGCGGCAGACGTTTGGACTATTAAATAATAGTTTTAAAACGGAAATCTATTCAAAGTAAAACCTATTGATTAATTTCAGTACGTTTTGACAAACAAGGAGAAAAACAATGAAAAAACTTAACAAAAAGGGCTTTACTATCGTAGAGCTTGTAATCGTAATTGCAGTTATTGCAATTCTCGCAGCAGTAATGGTTCCCACCTTCAGCGGCGTTATCAACGACGCAAGAGAAGTTGCTGCTTTGCAGGAGGGGAAGGCTGCTCTTAACCAGCTCGATATCATCGACGCTTCCATCGACTATACCTTCGAAAAGGATGCAGATGCTACTTACGTTGCTATCGTTAACGGATACATCATTTATGCTGATGGCACTATCGAAGAAAACGACTATGCTTTCCTTGCTGACGTAACAGAGCCTGTTGTTGATACTGAGTATCTCGTAGCTGTTGAGCTTACCGAGGTTACTGAGGATTGGGCAGAAACCATATACGTTTTGGAACCGTACGCGCTTCCTGCAGGAAACTAATTTTAAAACTTAACATCTAATTTAACGCAGGGCACTCTGCACTCGAAAGCGAGTGCAGAGTGCTTTGTAAATTAAAGGGAAGGGAGGAAAATAATGCTCGGTTTGGAAAAAAATAAAAAGAAAAAAACGGTAAAAACCGCAAATAACGTCGGCGCAAGGGCGGCAAATAATAACGCTCGCCGCGGCTTTACTCTGCTTGAGCTTATTATTACTATGGCTATAATTGCGATAGCCTCGCTTCTTATCGTAACCTTTACGACTGACTCCTCCTCTCAGGTGTCAGAAGCCTCGAAAAAGGCGGAATTTTATAACTCCGCCGTAGCCTTGAAAGAAAATTTACGCACGGAGTTTGCGAAAATTGACAAAAATACTACCTTTACTATATCCTATACGGATAGAAAGCTTATATTCACGGACACCGAAAATAACAGCACAACCTTACTTGACTTTGAAAATTACGAGGAAATATTAACCGTTTCCCGATATATATATTCGGACGATGGCGGGGAAAATCCCGGCGAAGCTTCGCTCAGCGGAAAAATCCTCAAAATCACCTTTGTTTCCGAAAACTCGGATACCTATACCTTCGTGCTCACCTCGCGCACCGGCGCAAGCTTTGGGGAGGTGACCGAATGAAAATATTCAACGCTCTTTTCAAGAGCAAATCAGAAAAATTCCCACGCTACAAGAAAGCCACGCGCGGCTTTACCATCGTTGAAGCGGTGGTTGGACTTGCGATAGTATCGATTATGTCGATTGCAATGCTCTCGCTTATGTTTTCCTCGGTAAATGCTACGGCAAACGCGATAAATAAGCTTCGCGCCCAAGCTCTTACCGAATCTATCATAGAGTGCTACCGCGTAACCGATAATGAGGCGGATTTCAACGACGCTCTCGCTTTTGCCATTTCCGACGAGTCGGAACGCGGCGTATGTAATATTTTGTGGGGTGAGAGTGAAATCGTCTTCACCGTTACCGTCGGCGACGAGGTAATAAGGTATACCTTTGGAAAAGGGGGTACGGGTGAGTGAAAAATATTCTCAAATCCCGCCGTGGTGTTATGATAGAGGGCGCGATACTTTTCGTCGTCGTAATCTTTATATTTTCAATTTTACTGACGAGTGTCGTTATGACGGCGCACAGCCGCGCTAACCTTTCTTACACGCTGATGAAGGAGCGCCTTGCGCTTGAGCAGATAGGCGAGTATTTCGTAATCGACACCGCCGAGAGTGACACCTTTGAAGCCGCGCTCAACGCCACAAGCTACGAGCGCGCCGATACCGCCGACAATATTCTCCACCTAAAAACCGCCTCCGGCAAAACCGTCCTCTATATCGAGCTCGACACAAGCGGCAACCCACTTTCTTGGCGGTATGGTGAGTAGCGCGCGTCTGCGCGGCTACTCAATGAATTGCAACGAGGTTGCATTAATTGATTACTTTGTAATCATGAATTGAACACAAGTGTTCAT
>JAZNFU010000166.1:0-1740 GCA_045576135.1 Eubacteriales bacterium | reverse complement strand
TGTGATAAAATTAATTCGTGAAAATGTTATGCTGATATGCGGTTGGTTTTTGGAGGATATAATGAAGTTAGAAGGACTTACGGTAAATTTTCTTGGTGACAGTATTACGGAGGGGCACGGAACCAGTGCCGCGAATAGAGTTTTTCACCAGTTGATCAAAGAAAAATACGGTCTTTCACATGCATATAACTACGGAATAGGCGGAACCAGAATAGCACGTCAGATTCATCCTACAAGCGATAGCACTAAGTGGGATCTTACATTTGAGATTAGAGCCGAGATTATGGACAGAAAAGCCGATGCTGTGGTGGTTTTCGGCGGCACGAACGATTATGGAAGCGGCGACGCACCGTTCGGTGAGTATGGGAGCGATGATATATATACATTTTGCGGCGCATTGAATTCGCTCATTAAAAAGCTTATGCGTGATTTTCCAAATTCAAAAATCGTTTTTATGACTCCGCTTCACCGAAAGAGCGAAAACACTCCGAAAGAGCCGGAATCAAAATTTCTTGCAGACTATGCAATTGCCATCAATGATATATGTAAGGAATACGCTATTCCGGTCATTGACTTGTTCAAACTCAATCCGATAAACCCTCATGATAAGCTTCTTATGCCGGACGGACTGCATCCAAGCGACAGAGGACATGCGGTTTTGGCAAAGGTTGTCGGAGAAGCTCTTGCGAAGCTCTAAAGCATCGCCTGTACACATTTAAAAAGGAAATTACAATTTAAGTTCCCGCATTGCGGGAGATAAGGAGAAAAAATGAATATTCTTAAAGGTAATGCGGTAGTCGGACAGTCCGGCGGACCGACAGCGGCAATCAACGCAACTCTCGCAGGAGTTATACTTGGAGCGAAGGCTCTAAAGCAGGAGGGCGTTATCGATACTCTTTACGGTATGAAAAACGGTATCGAGGGATTTCTTGCAGAAAATCTCGTAGACCTTACGGCAAGATTTGAAAATGACGAGGACGTAGAGCTTCTCAAAACTACGCCCGCAGCGGCGCTCGGCTCGTGCAGAAAAAAGCTTAAATCCTATGATGTTGACGGCGATACGTATGCTAAGCTGCTCACTATTTTCAAAAAATATAACATCCGTTACTTCTTCTATATAGGCGGTAACGACTCGATGGATACCGTTTTGAAGCTTTCGCAGTACGCAAGCGCGCACGATTACGAAATGCGCGTCGTCGGCGTTCCCAAAACCATCGATAACGATTTGGCGGCAACCGACCACACCCCCGGCTTTGGCTCGGCGGCAAAATTCGTTGCAACGACGGTGAAGGAAATACTTGCCGATATAGACGTATATACGATGAAGGCTGTAACTATCGTTGAGATAATGGGACGTGATGCAGGCTGGCTTACCGCATCCGCGGCACTTGCCGGTGTTGGAGGCGACCGCGCGCCCGCACTCGTATATCTTCCCGAAAAAGTATTTTACCGTGAAAAATTCCTCTCGGACGTTAAAAAAGCTCTCGAAGAAAAGAACGCGGTGCTCGTAGCCGCTTCCGAGGGTATCAGATTTGAGGACGGCTCTTACGTCGGTGAGGACAGCTCGGGAAAGCTCGACGCTTTCGGACACAAGCAGCTTTCGGGTGTCGGTAAGGTGCTTGAGGGAATAGTAAAGGCGGAAATCGGATGTAAGGTTCGTTCTATCGAGCTTAACCTTCCGCAAAGATGTGCGGCACATTTGGCATCGAAAACCGACATTGACGAATCGGTTAAAATCGG
>JAZNFU010000165.1:0-4957 GCA_045576135.1 Eubacteriales bacterium | reverse complement strand
AATACTTCTTTACAGCCTCGACCATCGTAAGACGCTCCCAATTGCCAAGGTCGATTTCCGTACCCTGATAGGTTATCCTCGTGCCGCCGCAAACGTCGTTTGCAAGCTTTTTGTAAAGCTCCTCGACAAGATCCATCATTCCGTAGTAGTCGGTGAACGCCTGATAAAGCTCAACCGAGGTGAATTCGGGGTTATGCTTGGTGTCCATACCCTCGTTTCTGAAAATTCTGCCGACCTCGTATACCTTGTTCATACCGCCGACGATAAGGCGCTTAAGGTAAAGCTCGGTTTCAATACGAAGATACATATCGATATCGAGGGTGTTGTGGTGAGTTACGAAGGGGCGCGCGGACGCACCTATCTCAAGCGGAAGAAGGATAGGCGTATCAACCTCAAGGAAGCCCTTGGAATCAAGATAGTCACGGATACCCTTGAGTATAAGCGAACGCTTAACGAAGGTGTCCTTAACCTCGGGGTTTACGATAAGGTCAACGTATCTTTGTCTGTATCTTTGCTCAAGATTCGTAAGGCCGTGGAACTTTTCGGGCAGGGGAAGGAGGGATTTTGCAAGCAAAGCTATCTTTCTTGCGTGAACCGAAACCTCGCCGGTTCTGGTTCTGAAAAGAATACCCTCAACGCCGATGATATCACCGACGTCCCATTTCTTAAAGCCTGCGTAGTCCTCCTCGCCGACGTCGTCGCGTGCAACGTAAAGCTGGATTTTTCCGTCGGTGTCGAGAAGGTGTGCAAAGGACGCCTTACCCATAATTCTGCGGCTTATCATTCTGCCCGCAACTCTGACGGGTATTTCCTCGCCCTCAGCGAGCGAAGCTTCTCTTTGCTCAAACTCCGATATCGCACGTTTTGCGGTATGAGTCGTATCGTACTTGGTTATTTCGAAGGGGTTTTTACCCGCATCGTTGAGTGCGGCAAGCTTCTCGCGTCTTACCTGAAGCTCGCTCGTCGAATTGTATTCGCTGTTATTCATATTCTTATTCTCTGCCATAGAAAGTTTCCGCCTCTCTTCGTTGTCAAGCCTCTTTTGCTCTGGTAACGCTCTTGATGATAAGGTGCTGCTCTCTGACGCCGCTGACGACAACCTCGTCGCCCGCAGATGCTCCGAGCAGGGCAATGCCGATAGGCGAGGAATCCGAAATCTTTCCGTTAAGCGGGTCGGTTTCGTAAGAGCCTACTATGTGATAGGTGAAGTCCTTATTTCTTTCGACGTTGTGAAGCTCTACGATAGAGCCAACGCTTACCTTGCTCTCGTCTATTTGCGACTCGTCGATAACCTTTGCGTTTGCAATCATCTCGCGAAGCTCGTCGATTCTCGCGTGGATTTTTCCTTGCTCCTGCTTCGCCTCGTCGTATTCGCTGTTCTCCGAAAGGTCACCGAATGCGCGGGCGGTGGAAATATCCTTTTTGTTCTCCTCAACCTTGACGTTTACGAGGTAGTCAAGCTCGTCCTGAAGTGCCTTGAAGCCGGCGGGGGTGTAGGTCTTTATTTCCGACATTTCTATTCTCCTTGATGTAGTGAAATTTTAATTATGATTTGTTGTATGCAAACAATTATTGTCACGGTCAGCTTGTTTTGGCCATAATCTCCATCAGCGCGGCGTTGAATTGAAGGTCCGTGTCCTCGGTGTTTTCAACGACTACGTCGGGGGTTATGCCCACGCCGTGATAGTTTTCGCCAAGCGGCGTGTAGTAGTACGCGATAGTCATCGTAATAGAGGACTTATCGTTAAATTCCCAGGTGCTTTGCATTATGCCCTTGCCGAAGCTTTGCGTACCGACGATTGCCTCGTTGAGAAGTCCCATCTGTCCGTAATCTCTTATAGCCGAGGTGAAAAGCTCGGCGGCTGACGCCGAATATCCGTTACACAAAACGACGCAGGGAATATCTATTTTGTCGTCGCTTTTGGTTTTCTCCGTGTATTTCGTGCCTGCTACGGTGTAGGTGGTTACGACGTTGCCCGCGGGGACGAGTCTATCGACCATATTGACGGCAGAGTCCAAATATCCGCCGCCGTTGTTGCGTAAATCGAAGATAAGTCCGACAGCACCGTCCGCCTCAAGCGCGTCTATTGCCGCAGAGAATTGCTCATCGGTGTTTTTCTTGAAGGAGGTTATCTGAACGTAGCCGATATTTCCCTCGAGCATTTCGTAATAAACCGTATTCTCGGTCATTTTTCTTCGGGTTGCGGTAAGAGTCAGCTCGTCAGTACCGCGAAGCACCTTGACCGAAACGGTCGTGCCCTCCTCGCCCTTTATGGCGTTGACCGCGCCCTCGTAGCCAAGCTCCTCAAGCGTTTTTCCGCCAACGGCTACGATATAGTCGCCGGGCAAGAATCCCGCCTCCTCGGCGGGCGACTCGCGCATAACCGAGGTTATAACCATAGTTTCGTTTATGAAGCTGTACTCGACCGTGACGCCGATTCCGCAGAATTCGCCGCTCATATCCTGGCTGTACTCCTGATATTCCTCGGGTGAGCGGTAGGCGGCGTAGTCGTCGCCGATAGCCTTGACGTAGCAATCGATGATAGCCGTCGTAACGGCTGAGGAGTCGGTGAGGTCAAGCTCGTCGTAGTAATTGTCAAGAAAGTCGTAGGCTGCCGTCGTTGCGTGCTCGTAAGCTTCCGGCAGGTCCTCGACGTAATAAGCGATGAACTGATTTTCAACGAGTAAAAGCTTATACGCGCTATAATTGCTGAAGCCCCACGCCGAAAGGTACTGATAGACGTATTTGTAGCTTGCCTCGGCAGGCTCGGCGTCAAGTACGGCGTAAAGCGCGTCCTTTTCGGGCATCGGCTCCGCCTCGGGCAGAGTGGGCAGGTTGATTTTGCACGAGGTGAGAACCGTGCAGCTCAAAAGCAGTATAAGACACGCCAGTGCCGTAATAATCCTTTTTTTCACTGTTTTCTTCCTCATTAATTCGCACGCGGGCGCACCCGCGTGGCACATTTTTTTAGCCGTAAAGTATTCGTGGCGAAATCCCGGGAGGGCGGCGCAATATCAAATACTTCACGGCAAACTAATATATGATTTTATTTTTGTCCGAATGACACGGTTTTATCAGAATTTCGTAGGCTTGCTGGTAAGATATTTTTTAACCATAAGCGCAACCTTGAAGGTAACCGCGTGCTCGAACTCACGAAGGTCAAGACCGGTAAGCTTTCTAATCTTCTCAAGTCTGTATACGAGAGTGTTTCTGTGAACGAACAGCTTTCTTGACGTTTCGGATACGTTTAGGTTGTTTTCAAAGAAGCTTTGAACCGTCATAAGCGTTTCTTTATCGAGCGATTCGAGCGAGCCCTTGTTGAAGACTTCGTCGAGGAATATCTCGCAAAGGGTGGTGGGAAGCTGATATATAAGTCTTCCTATTCCGAGATTTTCGTAGGACATCGTGGTGCGCTCGATATCGAACACCTTGCCGACCTCTATCGCGATTCTCGATTCCTTATACGCCATAGCGAGATTTTTGAGGTTATCCACTATCGAGGAAATACCGATAAGAACCTTTTTGCCGTGGTCGCGCTCGATATTTTTCGCAAGCTCCTTTGCAAATTTCTCAACGCTGTGCAAATCCGCACCCTTTTCGACCTCTTTTACGACGACGACGTCGAATTCGCTGATGCTGATAACGTAATCCTTGTTCTTATCGTTTATGTATTCGAGAACTATTTCGTAGGGAGCCGTGCCGCCCTCACTCTGAAATTTCACGTTGAATACTACGCGACTCTCGTCGTTGCTGAAATGAAGCTCGTTGGATTTAACGTAAATATCGCTCGGGAGAATATTATCGAGAATGATGTTTTTGACGAACGAGCATTTATCGTACTTTTCGTCGTACAGAACCTTTATATTTCCAAGCGAAACCGAAAGCATCTGCGCCATTCTGTCGGTTTCCTTATCCGTACCCTCAACGAATACTATCGTGTCAAGCTTCTGCGTTCCGCTCATTACGAATCTGTAGGTCGTGCCGTCAAGCACCAACGACGCACCCTGCGTCGAGTACGAGAGCTCCTCGCGGATTCGCTGTCTGGATTCTCCTATTCTGCCAAGCTCGCTGCAGGCAACGACGATTCCGTTCTCGTCGATAACGCCTACCGTGCGGCCAACTACATCACGCATCTGATGTATTACTGTCTGAAACAAACGATTTGACATAAAAAAGGTGCTCCTGATAGATTTTTCAAAAAAGATAAAATCAAAAACCACGCAAAAACGTGACCGTTTTGCGTAGCATTGTTAATACTGTACTATATTTTACACTAAATTTTGATATTTTTCAATAGTTTTTTGAAAAAATATCGTTAAATACACAAATTTTTTACAAATTTTGCTCAAAATTTTGTTTAGCAAATACAAATACGCCGATGCGTTCGGAGCTGCAACGGGGGTGGCGAGCTTGTATTTTCATTTTTCTTGCCGGTAATAAGTGAAGCTGCTCTGCCGCGCGGTGAAGCTTTCACTAAAGTGAAAATGAAGCGGCTCGTTTCACTCACGGTGAGGTTGTGCTGTTGCACGGTGAAGTTTAAGCTTGCCCTGTGTGACTCTCGTATTTTACATATCAAAATGATAAGAAATAGCCGATAAAATGAAGTCCGGGGCGGTTTCACAGCGCAGAATACGCTCGCCGAGGCTTATCGCGACGGCGCCGGCGGCGGTGATTTTTTCAGCCTCGTCGGGCGAGAAGCCGCCCTCTGAGCCGACTATTACGCAAAGCTCGGTTACGCCCGCACCAAGCTCGGAAAGAATTCGCTTGCACGACGCCTCGCGCGGCGCACCCTCGTAGCAAAAGAGCGAGAGGGGGTATTCCGAGATTTTTTCAACGAGGGCTGGGAAGCTTATGGGCGCGGATATTTCGGGGATTCGCGAGCGCGAGCATTGCTTTGCCGCCTCCTTGGCGATTCTTGATAGCCTTGCGGTTAACTTGTCAGCCTTTTCCGCGCCG
>JAZNFU010000164.1:0-6146 GCA_045576135.1 Eubacteriales bacterium | reverse complement strand
CTTGCAAGCAAGCTTTCAGATACGCTTTTCTTAATTATCAGCCAAGGATTTCTGCTCCAAATTCGTTCGCCCCGAGGTTCTGTTCTCATTAAGAATTCGCTAAAGCTACAATTCTGACCGTGTTTTTCGTGTTTTTGTCTTGATTTATTTGAATTCTTAATGAGACAGCCCCGTTTTTTCATTTTTTCTATTTCTCAAATTCGTTCTTTTAAAAGACTCGATTAAGCGATAGTTGCGAGCATTGCCTGTGTAACCTCGCAATGAAGCTTCTCGCCCTTAACAAATCTTTCGATCTCGTCAGCAGCGTGAGCGCCTATACGAAGCTTACCGTTGGAGCAAAGACCTGCAAGGTGAGGAGTAAGAATGCAGTTCTTGAGAGTACGAAGGGGGTTGCTGATGTAAAGAGGTTCGGGATCGTACACGTCAAGGCAAGCATACTTAAGGTTACCCTTAGCCATGTGCTCGTAAAGAGCCTGCTCGTCGATAAGAGAACCGCGAGAGGTGTTGATAAGAACAGCGTCCTTCTTCATAAGAGGAAGTGTATCTGCATTGAAGAGGTGGTATGTCTCGGGGATCGAGGGAGCGTGGATAGAAAGGATATCGGACTCCTTAAGAAGCGTCTCGAAATCAACCTTAGTAGCGCCGAGTTCAGCAGCTCTCTCGTCGGTGATCATAGGATCATAAACGAGCACGTTTACACCGAAGTTCTGCATAAGCTTGATGAAGTGACGTCCAACGAAGCCTGCGGAAACAACACCAACGTTGATTTCATAAAGCTCACGGCAGTTAGCCTTGTGATCGCCGTAATCGCCGTTGTGAATATCTGCATTACACTGATAGAAGTTCTTAGAAGCGGAAATAGCGAAACCGAGTGCGCACTCTGCAACGCCGATACCGAGAGGCTCGGTGGAAGCACAGCATCTAACGCCTCTTTCCCACATTTCATCGCAAACGTAAGGCTTTACAGTACCTGCTGCGTGCATATGGAGCTTAAGGTTGGGAGCTGCGTCAAGTACTTCCTTGTTAAGTCTTGCGCTTGCCCAAGAGGTGATAGCTACGTCTGCATCCTTAATGGTTGCCTTGATAGCCTCGTCGGAGAGGTCATCGCTGTCGTGGCAAACAACTTCGCCAAGCTTTGCAAGTCTATCAAGAGCCTTCTGGTTGAATATGGTAGACTGCTGAGATTTTTGGAAGATCAATGCGATTTTCATAGGTTTAATCCTTTCAAAATTAAAAATTATATTGTTTTATTATAAATTGTTTCAATGATTTCGACGGCCTTTTTGCCTTCGAACTCGTTTACGTACTCACGGTCAGCGCCGTTGATTACGTCCACGAAGATAGCGAGCTGCTTTGCGTGCCCCTCGTGAGATATTGCGGTATTGCTCGACGCACCGCTTGCACCCTCGAACTTTTCGCAGGGCTCGTCAACTCCGTCTATAACAAGGCGAACTATCTTGCTTTCGACAAGCTCGATAGCACCGCGCGTTCCGTTAATTCTGATTTGACGCTCGAAGCCGGGATGCGTTGCCGTGCTTGCAATTATAACTCCGAGTGCGGAATTCTCAAACTCAAGCGCAGCTACCGCGGTATCCTCAACCTCAATCTCGTGAGAAAGAGTTCTTACGATACTTTGAATATTTTTCACAGGACCGACGATGTACTGAAGAACGTCAAAACCGTGTATACCCTGATTCATCAGGGCGCCGCCGCCGTCCATTTTCTTCGTTCCGCGCCAGCTTCCCTTGAAATATTCGGGAGCACGGTAATACTTCATAACGAGATCGGCAAGCACAACCTTACCGATAGCGCCCGAGTTTATAAGCTCCTTGGCACGAATTATATCGGGAGAGGTACGAAGCTGAGATATAACGGTTATCTTGCCGCGGGATTTTGCCGCCGCCGCTATGATTCTGTCGCAATCGGCAACCGTTATAGCCATAGGCTTTTCAAGAACGACGTTCTTGTCTGCCTCAAGCGCCTTGATGGCAAGCTCGGCGTGGGTTCCGCTCGGCGTGCAAATGGTTACAACGTCAACGTTTGCATCAGCCAAAAGTGCATCAAAATCAGCGTGAGCTATAATGCCGTTTTTCTCGGCAAACTTCTCGGCAGCAGGGGGATAGAAGTCGGCGCAGGCATAGAGCTCCGCGCCCTCTACGTCAGCAATTGCCGCTGCGTGAAATCCCGCAATGACTCCGCATCCGTAAATAGCGAATTTAAGATTTTTCACAAGCGCACCCCCATCAAAAATCGGGATTTTGAGCTTTTATAAGACCGAGATAATGCTCGGGGACCTCAAACAGACCGCCGCCCGCAGTGTAGAATTCCTTATCGAGAGTGTATACGGTAGCATCACTCTCGGTAGTCTTTCTCGGAACGTAGGACTTCATAGCTTCACAATTACAGTAATTCTGTGCACCGTTAGACTCAACGACGCCTATTTTCATACCGCGAAGTGTCTTAAGTCTTGCCGCAAAGTTCTTATTCCACTCAACCATAAGCGGATTTACCGTAAGGTCGGCGCAGAAGCACTGAACGCCCGCCTCGTCGGCACAGTTAGCCATCTCAACGGTAACGCTGGGCGTTTTTGCGATGGGCTTAAGGGTTATAGCCTTGAAGCCAAGCTCAATACGGCGCTTTACATCCTTAAGGCTGTGTGCGCTCTCGTCTGCAGCAAAGCAAACGGGCAAATCGCCGATGTATATTTCATTATCGGGAGCAAAGGGCTCCTCAAAGAGAATTGTCTGCTCAAGGATTCCTTCCTTTTTAAAGAAATCGATAAGCTCGCAAAGTCTTTCCTTAGTATCGTATCTTCCGTTAGCGTCGAAGTAGTAAACAACCTTTCCGCTTTCGGTATAAGGAGTTTTTATATCCTTGAGAACGTTGTGTATTTCAAGAGCACGAGCCTTGTCCCAAGCAAGCATCTTGTCAAGATCACCGTCACCCGCAGGATCGGAGCCTATCTTGATTTTGAAAAGACATACGCCGTCCTTCGCCATTTTCTCGACGTCGGATGCAGGAACACCGTATGAAATAAGCGGTACGTTAGCAAGCTTCTCTGCCTTGCCGTGTCCTTCGTATATACCGTCGAAATCATCGGTGCCGCCAAGACGTGCGTAAAGCTGCCATGCCGCCATATCAAGCGGAACGAGCGCGTTAAGCACGAAGGTTTCGGTAACGTCATCTCTTCCGACAATCTTCTTTGCATATGCATAGCAATCGTCAAAAACCGAATGAACGATATCCGGAACTTTATCAAAATCTTTACCGGCAATCGCCTTTACCGCATACTCGGTAACTGCAAACATAAGCTCGTTTCCACGCTGCTCACCAAACTCGGCAAACACGCTGCTATCCGACCAAAGAACGCTCTGTATACCAAGTCCTACGCCAACCTCATCGCCCGATTTAAGAGCAACTACAGTCTGCCAAACGCCGCTGAGCGTGCTTCCCTTGAAGCCGAAAGCGTGCTTGAATTTCTCGGGCTCGTATGCACAATATGCGTTAGTTATCTTCATATCTTATTTTCTCTCCGCGGTGTAATCAGCGTAGCCTGCCGCTCTTGCGTAACCGGTTTCGAATGCGTAACCGTCGAAATAGGTATTGTCAAGAAGACCGCTGTTAATCTTAACCTCGATATCGCCGTTTTCAAGAGAAGCCTTGCCTGCAAGCATAATTCTGATAGCTTCCTCGGTGCGATCGGAGGTGGTAAGAATGTTTTCCTCGCCCTTAAGCTCAAGCTCAACCTGCTGAAGCATAGCAAGATAGAGCTTAGACGTATCTATAACGAAGCACTTATCGTCAAGCGGAGAACCGCTGGTGACAACTATAGTATTAAACTTACCGAATCTGGGGCTACCGCAGATATATTCAGCGGTGGAACCATCGTCGAACTTAACGAAGTAGTGCTCTATCGTCTGTCCCTCAGCTGCGGTGGTAGCGAAGTGACGGGTAGATATGGGACGTGCGGGATAATGAATACCGCAAATCTCCTCTACTGCGTGGATTGCATAGTTGAAGTCGTCAAGACCAACGGTAACGATGGTGTGAAGCGCCTTGATACCCTTCTCGGCAAACTCCTTCTTTATATCCTGAACCTCGAAAGCATAACGAAGCGCAGACGTACCGAGAATTCTCGCGCCTGCCTTTACGAGCGCCTGATACTTTGCAAGGTCAGCAGTGTTACCTACGATGGGCTTGTCAATGAACACGGGCTTGCCCTTGTTGATGAACGCCATAGCGTAGTCAAGATGCTTATCCCAGTTACAGCAGTGAACGAATCCGATATCAACAGCGTCAACCATCTCGTCGATGTTGTCGTAGATCTTGAGATCTCTGTCAGCTGCGAACTTCTCAACCTCTGCTCTGCTTCTGAAGCCGTCGTTGAATACGGCAACGTATCTCATATCCATATCGTTTTCGATAAGCTTGCCGGAAAATGCGGCGGGATGCGATACGTCAATAGTTACTGCTCCGATTTTAATCATTGTTATGATTCCTTTCGTTTATAAAAAATTTTTGTTGTCAAAATTAAGTTAAGCCGTATACACGGTTTTTCCGCCGACTATCGTGCGAAGCACCTTAACGTCACCCTCGAAGATGACTACGTCGGCGTCGTAGCCCACACTGAGCGAGCCTTTAGTTTTAAGTCCCACTATCTCGGCGGGAGTCTTCGTTGCCATAAGAACCGCAGCAGCAAGCGGAACACCGGCAAGGTTTACCATATTTCTTACGAGTCTATCGCAGAAAGCAACGCTGCCTGCAAAGCAGGAGCGGTCGGGAAGATACGCGCAGCCGTTTTCTATAACTACCTCAAGTCCGCCGACACGCTCACCGAGCATAGACGGTCCGTCGGGCATACCCGCACCTCTCATAGAGTCGGTTATAAGAGCTATGCGCTTAGGTCCTTTAAGCTTGTATATGAGCTTGAGAAGATCTGCGGGAAGATGAACTCCGTCGGCAATTATCTCAACCGTCATATCGTCAAGAAGATACGCACACTCTACTATACCGAGATATCTCGTAGCGCCTATCCTGTGCACCATACTCGTGCAGGAATAAAGATGCGTAACGTGGGTGAATCCGTCCTCAAACGCAGCCTTTACCTGCTCGCCGTTAGCATCGCTGTGTCCGATGCACGCGAGAATGCCTGCCTCACGGCAAGCCTTCGCAAATCCGCGGTATCCGTCGGAAAGCTCGGGTGCCGCGCTCCAGCGAAGTATCGAATCGCAGGCGGCAATTATCTTACCGTACTCCTTCTCGTCAAAATCTCTTATTTTGTTGGGGTCCTGTGCACCGCTCTGCTTGGGCGAAAAATACGGGCCCTCAAGGTGAACGCCGGGCATCGAGGCACCGGGCAGATCCATATTTTTGACCTTTTCATAGGTAGCCAAGCAGGAAAGCGTGCTGTCGGTTTTTGCGGAGGTTATCGTGGGAATGATAGTTCCCGCGCCGTGCTCCGCGGTAGCGCGTGAAACGGTAAGGAACGCCTCCGGCGTGTTATCGAGGAAATCGCTGTCGGCAGCTCCGTGGATATGTATGTCAACGAAAGCGGGACAAACGTATTTTCCGGTTGCGTCTATTTCCTCGTCAAACTTCAGAGCATCGCTCGTTACGGCGAGTATTTTTCCGTCCTCGTAGTATACGTCAGCCGAAAACTGCTTACCGTCAGTCAGGACCGTACCGCCTTTTATCTTTGTAATCATAACTGCACCTCTTTACAAGTTAAGCCTTGGCAATGATGTCCTTAAGATTCTGTATACACTCGCTCGAAGCCGCGTAACCGCCGTCGGAAATCGCGCTACCCTTGGGATTGAGAAGGGTTGCTCCGGTGAGCTTCTTTGCGCCGGTGGGGCGATAATGAGTTTCGAGCATAACGTCGCCGTCGTAGCCCATAGCCTTAAGCTCGCGGAACAGTCCCATATAATCAACCTGTCCCTCTCCTACCGCTACGCCGTCAGCGCCCTCGGACGATTCGGGATTCTTTATAGCGTCCTTGACGTGAACGTGGCAGAAGATATCGCGAATCTTATTGAAGCCGTCGGGATAAGGAATCTCGTCGGTGCAATAAATGTTGTTGCCGGGATCGTAAAGAACCTTGAAATAAGGCTTGTTCATAGCCTTTACAAGCTCTGCGGCATCGGCAC
>JAZNFU010000163.1:0-4830 GCA_045576135.1 Eubacteriales bacterium | reverse complement strand
GAAATTCGTAGAATTTCAACACTATTATCTTTAATTTAGGTGAAGTAAAAATGGAGATGCTGCTTTCACAACATCTCCACTTGTTTTTTATTCGTTTCTGCCCAAGAGCACGAGCCGAAAAATTTTACCACATAAAGAACTCGCTACCCAGTATCTTAAGAATAGCCTCGGTATAGAAGAAATCACCGTAGATAATCGGAATATTAAGACCTATCTTCGACGTATCGGTTTCTCCCTCGCGCGGGCATCTGTCGGTGCCGTAGCCGAGCATATCGTCGGTTTCGGGGTTGAAGTTACAGAACTTCTCCATAGCCTTAAGGATATTTATAGCCGCGTGAGTGTAAACGCCGCCGTAGTACTCGGGAAGAAGTCTGCCAAGCTCAAGAAGACCGCAAGCCGCGCAAGCGCCCGCTGTGGAATCGTAGTAGCCGAGGTCGGGTGCTCTGAAATCGGCTCTCGGAATCCAGTCGTCCGAGCAGCAGGCTACGAAGTAGTTAGCAACCTTCATAGCGGTATCGAGATATCTCTGCTCACCGGTGTGAATGTAGGAAATTACGAAGCCGTAAAGCGCCCAAGCCTGACCGCGCGACCAGGACGAGCCGACCGCATATCCCTGTCCGCCGTAGGTAGCTACGAGCTCACCCGTATCTCTGTTATGCTCAGCCTGGTGAGCAACAGAGCCGTCCGGACGGATATGGTGGGAAATGGTGGTATCGGCGTGAGTCATAGCGAGTCTTCTGTATCTGTCGTCGCCGGTCTCGCGCTCCGCCCAGTAAAGAATAGCGAGGTTCATCATACTGTCGATGATAGACCAGTCCTTTACCTTGCCCTGTCCGTGCCAAGCCTTGATAAAGTTGGGGCCGGGAACGAATCTGCCGCAAAGGGTAGCTGCCGCGTGGAAGCCTCTTGCGCGCGAAGCCTCGTCGCCGGTGAGTCTGTATTTTGCGTTACTCGTAAGATGCCACATAAATCCAACGTCGTGGTGAAGCTTGAATACGTCGCCGTAGAGCGTTTTGTCGAGCAGCTTTTCCGAGCATTCGAGAGTTTTGAGGTAGTCCTCATTCTTTGTTCTCTCGTAGAGCATAGCGTTAAGACCGCCCCAGAAGCCGTTAGTCCACCAGCCAGGATTATCGTCCATTTTGTCAAGGTGAATACCCTTCTCGTCTACGAGGTAGGGGAGCTTGTTACGCGAGCGAAGCGTAACCTTGGACATTTTAGCGTCGATTTTGGCAAACATTTCCTCTGCCCAAGCGCGATTTTCCTCAATAAGCTGTGCGTATGTTTTCATTTTGAAATCCTTTCTTCGCCGTTAGTCGATTACGAGGGCTGCTTACCGAAGTATGCCTGAATACCGCCGTCAACGTAGAGAATCTGTCCGTTTACGAAATCGGACGCGTTCGATGCAAGGAATACCGCAGGGCCCGCAAGGTCCTCAGGGTCGCCCCATCTGCCCGCGGGAGTCTTACCCTCGGTGATGAAGGTGTCGAACGGGTGCTTCGAGCCGTCGGGCTGTCTTTCGCGAAGGGGTGCGGTCTGAGGAGTAGCTATGTAACCCGGACCGATACCGTTGCACTGAATATTGTACTGACCGTACTCGGAGGCGATGTTTCTGGTGAGCATCTTAAGTCCGCCCTTTGCCGATGCGTAAGCCGAAACGGTTTCACGTCCGAACTCACTCATCATAGAGCAGATGTTTATAATCTTACCTGCGCCCTTCTTCATCATAGAGGGGATAACAGCCTTCGAAACGATAAAGGGTGCGTTAAGGTCAACGTCGATAACCTGTCTGAATTCGGCAGCCTTCATTTCTATCATAGGAATTCTCTTGATAATTCCCGCGTTGTTTACGAGAATGTCGATAACGCCGACTTCCTTTTCAATCTTCGCAACCAGCTCGTTTACAGCGTCCTCGTCGGTAACGTCGCAAACGTAGCCCGTAGCGTCGATTCCGTCAGCAGCGTAGGATGCAAGACCTCTGTCAACGAATTCCTGCTTAATATCGTTGAATACTATCTTTGCGCCGGCAGCAGCCAAGCCCTTTGCAATAGCGTAGCCAATACCGTAGGATGCGCCGGTGATGAGAGCTACCTTGCCCTCAAGGCAAAACTTGTTCAAATTAGCCATTTTTGTATATCTCCTTAAAAATTATTAATTCTTTCAAACGTGGCTTTTGCCGCCACGGATAGCGAATTATCGAAGCTCGTTGGTTTCGATGTGGTCCATATCGGTGAACTCCTGATTCTCACCGCACATAGCCCAGATGAACGAATAGTTCTTCGTGCCGACACCCGAATGTATCGACCAAGAGGGCGATATAACCGCCTCCTCGTTATGCATTACGATATGGCGGGTTTCCTTAGGCTCGCCCATCATATGAAATACCGCGTCGTTTTTGCCCATATCGAGATACAGATAAACCTCCATACGTCTGTCGTGCGTGTGGCAGGGCATCGTGTTCCAGTTAGAGCCGACCTCAAGCTCGGTAAGTCCCATAGCAAGCTGGCAGGACTTCATAACCTCGGGGTGTATGTACTGATTGATAACACGCTTGTTGCAATCCTCAACCGAGCCGCAAGGCACCTTACGAGCCTTCGTGATATCGATTTTCACGGTGGGGTACTCGGTGTGCGCGGGGCAGGAGGTGATATAGAACTTCGCGGGGTTGTTTTCGTCGGTGCTTCTGAATTTAAGCTCGCGGTGTCCCTTTCCGACGTAGATACCGTCGCGGGGATTCATAACGTACTCCTCGCCGTCAACCGAGATAATGCCCTCGCCGCCGATGTTGATACAGCCAAGCTCGCGGCGCTCAAGGAAGTAGTCGGCAGCAAGCTCCTTACCCGCCTGAAGCTGAAGCTCAAGCTTAATGGGCATCATACCGATAACTATGATTCTGTCGGTGTGGCTGTATACCATTCTGATGTTATCCTTAGTAAAGAGGTTGCCGATGTGGAACTCCTCTCTGAGTCTGTCCGTAGTGTAATATTTGACGTCTTTTGCGTTGGAGGAATCTCTGACTTCCATTCCCTCATTCTCCTTTTTAATGTATTTACCGTAAATTTGTATCTGTGTAAGTGCCGCAAACGAGAGCGAGCCGTCATCAAGTCTTTGCTGCTTAAAGCCGGTAAGCTTCACGTATTCGGTAAGCTTGGATTCGAACGTAGCCTCTTGACCGTCCTTCGTTCCGATAAGGTCGACGTGGCGGCTCGTGCCGTCCGAAAATTCGATATCCGCCTCTTTCCAATAGGTGTCGTGCGGGAAGTCCGCGCGTAAGAATAAAACTACGCGGTTAACCTCGACGGGCATTCCGAAGTAGACGGTAAACTCAAGGTCCTCGCGAAGACCGCCGCCCCAGGAATGATAAGGATATCTTCCGTGTCCCTCGCTGAAAATAACGCCGTCGATAGCGTTACGCTCGAAGAAGCTCGGACTCTCGCGCGTTACGAAATTCGCAGCCGCGTGCGGAAAATATTTCGGCAGATTATGCTTATCGTGAGAGTTGAGCGAGATAAGCCGCTCGCCGTAGATTTCAGCCTCGTCCGGCTCCGAGCAAGTAATTCTGTGGCTGTCGCCCGCAAACGCCTCGGGAGCGTAGCCGAACGCCCTCGCATCACCCTCGGGAATAACGAACTCGAAAATTCCGTCGGGAACGTAGATTATTGATTCGGCAAGCGTTTCGTCAAGCTTGATTTTAACGAACTCTCCGTCGCAAAGCTCGACTCTGTATTTGTCACCCGGCTCGTACTCGCCGTTGTAACGCTCGTCGATATCGGAGCCGTACGCCTTGAACTTAACCTCGCCATTTGCATTCAAAAGCTTAAGATTTATTATGATAATCACCCCTTTTCCTAAATGATATCATATTTAAAAAATAAAATCAATACTTTTTGGGGGATTTTATAGCCGATTTTCCATATTTTATCGGGGTTTTCGGGTGTTTCGTTTGTTAATTTTTTCACATAACAAAAAAGGCGGAGCACGCAAAACAAGAGGCGTGCTCCGCGAAAGTATTAAATTAATGCAAAGCGCGAGCGCACGAAGGATTATGCAAAATGCGAGCTCAAAAAAACTCAAAGCGTGAGAGCGCGTGCGAGAGAAATCAGCACTCAAAAAGGATTTTTGAAAGCTCGGCAACGCTCGACAGATAGTAGTCACAATGGCGGCGCATAAAGCGCTCGATTTCGGGCACGTCGTACGCCCAGCCTGCCGCGGCAAAGTCAACTCCCGCCCCTCGCGCCATATCAAAGCCGGGCTTCAGGTCGTCGACGACGAGCACCTCGGAGGGTGACAGAGAATACCGCCTCATAAGGTCGAAAAGCGTGTAGGGACTCGGCTTTCTCTGCTCCTCGGGCAAATCCCAGCTGTAAATAACATCGGGGATAGGCAGACGGTTTTCTCTGAAATCACGCTCGATATTCTCGCGGAGCGAATGCGAATCGATTGCCACTATACCGCCCCGCGCCTTGAATTCGGCTATGATTTCCCCGATGCCCGAAAAGGCTGTCGGGGTGTATTTTTTGACGTAATCAGACCAGTATTTTTCCTCGCTCTTTAACTCCTCGCGACTCATACCTATCTCCTCGGTGAAGAATTCTATGACGCCGGGGTGGAAGTTCTTAACGAGGTATTCTTCAAGCGTGTATTTATCGGCAAGGTGGGGATAATGCTCGCCAAGGTACTGAACGAAGCACGGGAAATGCACGGTTCGGGTGCTGTCCACCACCGTGTCGTCGTGGTCAAGAACAAGACATTTGTATTTCATCGTTTCAAATTCATAAAGGTGAGCCTCGGGACGCTGACGGTGCCGTCCTCGCGCACAACGCTAATCACCCT
>JAZNFU010000162.1:0-10734 GCA_045576135.1 Eubacteriales bacterium | reverse complement strand
GGTTTCTGATTTAGAATAAACTTTATCGCTCTTATAATTCGCATCACGCTTTTTGGCTTCACCACGAGTCATAGTGACGGTGTTTCTGTCCCCGGCTTCACGAGAAAATTGAATTTTTTCGTCAGATGTGTTGACTTTTTCCGAAGAATCGGGTATACTACTTATAGAGATACCGTTTTCCAGAGCGTATCCCTCATTCGGTTTGGGGCGCTCAACATCGTTAACTCGATGGGCGGTGTCTCTTATTTTTTGTGTAATATCATAGATGTGATAAGAAGAATCATTTATTGCACGACCAACATTGATGTAAACTGGAATTTTCTCATTTCCATATATAACAAAGGCTCTGTAATACCAAAAATGATTAAATTTTCTTTCCTTGGTACTATTTTCCGTTGCATACAGTTCGGCATTCTCAACTATTCTTTTTATTTGAGAAATTTCAGCGGTCTTTTTGTCACCGGCGTTTCGAGCAATATGTTGAGCATCTGTACGGTCAACCACAGCTTTTTTGCCGTCACTCAAAACAATCGGCTGATTTTCCAATTCTTTGAGTATATACTCTCTGATTATATTATATTTTTTAGAGCCGTAAATTCCCTTTACAAGTGATGCCAATTTATTGTCTTGTGAAAGGTCTATAACATACTCACGCTCTGTAGATTCTTTATCAAATTGTACATCCTCGCTAACGTGCATATTTTCGTTATTTATGTTCGTTAGCGGTGTTTTTTTGTCGTTTTGGTCGGGGTTTGCGTCTTCGGTGTTGGTTTCCGCCTTTTCGGCTTCGGACCTTTCACCGAGGATTTTGGCTATCAGCTCACGGTTGCCTGCGGCTTCGGCTGCCTTGAGGTAGAGCTTTTCGGCTTCGACGAGGCGGCGGTGCTCCGCTCTGGCGGCGCTGTTGCCGATATTTTTCAGCATCTCAATAAGCGATTTTATCTTGTCGATTATCTTAGCGGCAAGCGACGCATCCTCTCTTACGAGCTTGTTTATAAACTGCTCGTTGCCAAGAATTGCCTCGGTCATTTTAGCGTTTACCTCGCTGATGAGCTTAGCGTATATCCGCTGTTCTTGCTCGGTGAGCTGCTCACCCTTATCAAACTTAGCGAATTTATTTTTAACGTCACTATCGGTAATACCGTAGCCGCTATCAATAACGTTCTGAATAGCCTGTGCGAATGCCTCTTCGTCGCTCGCAAAGAATTTCCAAAGACGATTGTAGTCGGGAGTCCCCTCCTCGAAATGCGTATACTCGTGAACGAGCGTACCTATATGTTTGCCGCTTTCGAGTGCAGCTCTCGTTATGTACATACGGTCACCTACCATAACGCCGTTTGTGCCGGGGATATCCTCGGTAATTATGAGCGATACGTCAGCACCACCCTTTTTATTGAGCGCACGGAGCGCTTTTTTTGTTTTTGTGAGGTTTTCCCGTCCTGTGTCGGTCAACTCCCCCGAAAATACACGAACGGAGCTTGTGGGCGCTCCTGCGCCCTCTCTGCTTGCCTTTATGCCCTCTTTGACGTTCAGCTTTGCGGAAATTTTCTCAAGGTCCTCGGCGATAACGCTTTCTTTACCTCTTGCGTTCAGAGTGTAGTATTCGCTTCGGATACCGCTATCAGGATTTGATATCGTGCGGTTGATTTCTGCGCTGACGTTTTCTTTTATGCTTCCGTCAGCTTCAAAGACGTCGGAAAGCTTATTTCTTTTGATAATATCCGCACGCTGCTTTTCGTTTACCGATTTCAGCGCTGTTTCTATCTGCGTGAGGTTCGTAAGGCGGCTCTTTGCGGCTGCAGACAATGCCTCTGGGGTGAGCTTACCCTCTACGTCAAGCTCTTTTAGCCTTTCGTCTATGCTTTGGTTAGCATCAAGGCTTGCCGCCACGTCAGCGTATTTGCCAGAGCTTTTCATAGCTCTGCCGACAGTACCGCCATAAGCGAGAGAGGTTCCTGCGCCGACAATACCCGCTTCACCGACACCACGCCAATAATCCTTGTTGCCGTACTCGGAAAACGCACCCTTGCCCTTGTATATAGCTTTGAGTGCAGGATTTGCAAGCTCGGCGGCAATTTCCTCGATTCCCTCACCGATAGCGTCCTTGGCTATGCGCTTAATACCAACGTCCGCAACCTCTTTACCGAACGATTTTGCAACGTTATCGAAAATGCCTGCACCTGTTATTCCCTTGGTTATACCGCCAAAGAGTTTTTCGGTAGCCATTTCGACAGCGCCTGAAGCTGCGCCGTAGAGCATACCCTTGCCGTAATCGGCGCCGTCCTGAAAAGCGCTCTCGGTTGCATTACCTGCGGCAGAGCTCCACAGAGTACCCATAGAGGCGGCGGTTTTGGCAGCGTTGATAGCTTTTGCACCTGCACCAAGTGCTTTTGCTATACCTCCTGCCCCAGCCGAAAATCCAACCATAGGCAGCATCTGACCGAGGCCGCTTGCAACGCCCTCTACTATACTGCCTACTTTGTTATCGTTAAGATATGAGTTTTTTGTAACGCTACCCAGTGGGTCGCCCACGAAGCGAGCTGCGTAATCGTTTGAAATATGCTTTTGAACGCTATCTTTAAAATCCTTATCGAATATGCCGCCGACAGCGCCAACGACACCTGCGCCCATATCGTATATACCCTCAAGGCTCTTGGCAGCGCCCGAAAGGACGTTGCCGAAAATATCGAGCGCTGTTTCTCCTGTTTTTTTTATTATGCCTGCCATATCCTATTCCTCATCTAAATATGCCGGTAATTCCGTTCACAATCTTAGAGCCAACCGATTTAATGCCGTCCAAGGCTTTTTGTGCGGCATCGCCAAGATAATTCGAAGCGTCCTCGGCTAACATTCCAATGTTCGTGTATTCGGTGGGATACCATCTACCGTTATAGAACACGAAATAATTACCGCTGTTAAGACCTGCGTTAATTCCGTAATTGAAATTCTCTATGGTTCCGTTTTTATCAGCGCCCCAGCTCTTTGATTTTTCGAGTATATTTTCGACGTGCGCCGTTTGCTCTTTTCCGGTAGCTACGTCAAGAGTGGCAATGATATCATCAGCTTTTGCGGTTTGAGCATCAAAGCCCTTTTCGCCCGGCTTAACCTTGTATTCGGATTTCAAGATATCAAGCTCGTCAGCGGTAGCCTCCGGGGTTGCGACGTCGAGATTCTCGACAATTCTCTTATATGCGTTATACAAGCTTTCTCCAAGAGTGGCACGATTTTCTTCAAGATAGTTTAAAATTTCATCCTTGGCTTCCGGAAGAATACCACCGTCGCTGTTAAAGTTGCCGGAATCCGCGAGGAAGGTTTCGGGGTACGATTTTATGTTGCTTATTTCCTCGTAATTGTTTTGCGCTGCACTGATAAGCGATTCTATTTCGTCGCCCGAGAATTTACCGTAAACGCTTGCGATGGACCTTATATCGTCTGCACTAAGGCTTCCGTCCTTTGCCGCCCCCATAACCTCAAGATATTTAGTATAATGGGCATCGCTTTCTTGCTTCAGCCTTTCCGCTTCGGCATCTTTTCTCGTTAAATTCTCTTTGTCGAGAGCAGATATCATAGAGCTGTGCTGTTCGGAAAGCGCGGATTTGCTCGTGTCGTAGTTGTGCGCAATATCCGTCATAGTATTCTGATAGTTATTAAGAGCTTTTATGGTGGCATCCTCGCTCACACCCTGCGTATGTATACCTTGAGATTTAAGCTGACCGGGCAAATATTTCAAAAGTCTATCGCGGGTCACAGCCGCCATCTCTTGTGATGCCTGCTTGCTTTTATCGAGCGCCGCAACACCTGACGAATAGTTTTCGTCAAGACGCAATTTTTCGTCCTCATAGTATTTTTCCCAATCCATATCATTCTGATTGCTCATTTATATTCTCCTCCTGATGCACGGCGTGCTTGTTTTTTTCTTCGTTTTGGATATAATTATCAAATTTTTGCAAGTGGTCGGTTTTCTTAACGATTCTGTTACGATAATCGTCCACGATAAATCGATATGAACGGTATAGCTTGATAGTTCCCATCACGAGAAACATTCCAACTTGCAAGGCACGCCATATCAGCGTTGCCGGTGAAAAATTCGCAAGCATATCCACACCGTAATATCCGAATATTACGGCTACGGCGATTTTACTTACAATATCGCGTAAACCGGTGCTTGCCTCGTATTCACCCTTTGTCATACCGAGATAATTAATGTCGTCTATTTTTCCGCCCTCGCTTGTCAAGGCGTTTGCGGATAGAGGTGTAAGCTTGGGTTTCAAAGCTTTTTTGTATGCGAGATAACGCAACAGCTGACTCGTTCGCTCCGCAAAATTATCGCATTTCGTAAATTTGAAGCCAAGCGGTGTATCGTCTTTAAAATAATCGCTGTATTTCATCCCGGCGGACGTAAGAATTTTCGTTCTCGCATAGCGGAGCGCTGCGGCGTTTTGAGCGTTGCACCACTCGTCGAGACGGTCAATATAAGGTGATATTTTTATAACGATTTTGCTGTGTACGTTGTGCGTGGCTATCATTTTATCGTCGCGCTCGCCGAGCATTATCCCTTGAAGCTCCAAAAGCCTCGATATAAACACCCCAAGGAAGAAAGATACCGCACCCTCGGCGATTATTGCTCCAACGCTTTTACCGGTTTCACCGATAGTCACGAACGCTGTAGCAACGTACGCAAGGCATATTAGTGCTACGGCAATGTAACCCGCATTATTTCTTATAAAGTCCCTTGTTTTTTCGCTCATTTTTATATCCTCTACGTTCTTCCTATGTATTCTTCAAGCACGGCTTTGACCTTTTCGGAAGTGAGGTCAGCCGTTTTCGTTATAGTTATTTTTTCGCGCGTTCGTCTGATAAGCGGTCGGAATAAAACGCAGTCCGCTATCTCGCCGAGTAGTGCCATACCGGAGAGTAAGAGCAAATCCGCAAGTATGGCTTCGAGAAGATATGAAAGCACGAATATTATTCCGTAAAGCGTAATCCCACCCGGGATTTTGAGTTTGCCGAGTACCTTTACCGCAATGATACCTATGGCAATTGCGCCGCCGATGCAGAGCTTGAAGGTATCGGCGGGTGTCGTAATATACTTGTCGCGATTAACGGCGAAAGTTATAATCAAGGGAGCCACGGAAAAAACGAAGCTGAATATATAGAGGACAAAAAGCTTAAGTTTTATTTTCATCCTCGTGACCCACCTTTCCTATTTCGGAGGCTATGCCGCCGGTGACAAGCTCTTTCATATTTCCAAATCCGATACGCTCTATTTCCTCTACCGTCTTTATGTGGGATTTTATGTATGCTACGTCCTCTTTTAACGCTGCAAGCTCGCTTTCGGTCTTTTTCTTTTCCTCGGTCGTAGTACTTACGTCGGATGCCGCTTTTTCGAATAGGCACGCTCCGGTTTTTACAATTTTAAGAACGTTTTTTATCTTCCTTATGCTCGGCAACGCCAATACGTAATAAGCCGCAGCCGCAGATATCGCCGTAACTGCGGCGGGTATTAGCTGCTTTTCTATATACGAGCGCCAATCAAGGCTGTCGCTGTTTATTCCGGCGTCCGCCAAAGCGTTTTTAATAATCTCGGATATGTCTTGTGCGGTGATAACGTCGGATGCTCCATCTGCGTTTTCGGATTCATCCGCAGTCGGCGGCGTGGAGTCCTCCGTCTGAGCGCTGACACTTATCGAAAATATCAGCGCGAGCGTTAACGTGAGTGCTATAAGCACAAATATAGATAAAATTCTTTTCATTTTACTGTTCCTTTCTTGTCTTTCGTTTTATATCAGCACTGTACCGTCTGTGCAAGTTACGTAGGTTGCGCGAACGCCCTGTTTCCAGTCGTTCGGTTTCGTTTCAATTTTGCGCCACATATCCGTCGTTCCGTTATAGATTATTTCTTCAAGTTCAGAACAAAAAGAGAACGCATCTGTACCTATCGTCGTTACGCCGGCTCCGATTTCTACGCTCTTAAGCATAGTGCACCAATAGAAAGCACAATCACCAATCAAGCTTACGTTGTTTCCTATTTTTGCACTTTCGAGATTTGGGCATTCACGAAAAGCGTAATCACCTATTTCCGTTACGCTATCCGGAATTTCAACGTATGCAAGACCGTCACAAAACGAAAATGCTCGCACGCCTATTTTTGTTACGCTATCAGGAATTCTAACGCTTGTGATAATAGAACAGCTGTTGAATGCATAATCGCCTATCGTGGTTACCGGTATTCCATCAATTTCGCTCGCTATAAAGATATCCGCATCGGTAGCCGTACCTATGCCTGTGCAAATGTAATATCTTCCGTCATCAGAAAGCGTGTAGGCAAGTCCTTCGGTTCCCACCAAGTAACTTTCGATGTTGCTTTCGTCACTATCGAAGTAGTCGTCAGCCTTTGCTTTCGCCGATATACAACGAGTTCCCGCCGGCAATGAAAGAGTAGAAAGGTCAAAATATACTTTTTTTATCATTTATGATTCACCTCAAATCCAATTTGTAATTGATTTTATATAAGCCTAACCGTTTGAATGTATCAACAAAAGCGTCGTGCATATACTTGCTGTTGTATGCAAATACATACATTGTATATTCGGTATAAGCTTGATGGTTTTTGCCGTCTTTCAGCAATCGTTCAATGATACGCTTAACCACGTCTGTGGCTTCATTTCGCCAGCCGTTTGACTTATTATGCGTAACAGATGTAGGCTCGTAAGAATAATGAAATATGGCTTCTCTAAGCCTACGCCTATTTCGTGCATACCATTTTGGCAATTGCTCAATCACTAAATCGCCTGCAAGATACGCTTTCTCGTCGCAGTAAAGCTTGTTTTCAATGACAAATCCTCTGCGTAAGATATTGCACCCAACTATTGAAAACGAGAGGAAAGAGGGACAAAAGAACTTTGTTATATCTTTGCGCACTTGCCTTTGACAGCCACATACCAACAAATCCAACGGAGATTTGAGGTCATCGAGCACTTTACGCAAACCATCTTCCAACAAATAATCATCGGGGTCGAGATACCAAATATATTGTGCTGTGGCTTTTTTTAACAAGAGATTTCGTATCTTTGAAGTTCCGCTTCTCTGTGCTATTGAATAGTCGATTTTGAATGGGTAATCTTTAAACAGAGCTTTGTCAAAAACTACCTCATCACCGTCGTTCATAACGGCGACCTTTACAAGAGAAAAATCCACATCTTGCAAGGCTATCGAGTCGAGCAGTCGTTTAAATTGCTCCCACGGTTCTTTATAATGTGCTATTAGTATGTCTATCATTGGGTGCCCTCTTAATAGAACGTAGAGATTCCCCATCCATCCATATTGTGCTCGGCAAGTACGGCTTCATTGGAAGCGTTATCTGATACAGCAAGGCAGATATTGTTCACAAGCGAAAGGTGGTATACAGGTTGGGGCGTTGTATCTACTTCGATGTTTGTTACTTTGGTATAGGTATTATTAACCGTCTGCACATAATCGCCTACGTTTAACTTTTCTCTATCTGGAGTATTCTCGTTAGGCTCACAGCATTTCCAACCGCTGTCGGTCATAAATGAGTGAGTAGCCGTTACTCCTATGCGAGTGCCATTCTCAAAGCTTATATATCTTATAGACGTTGCTCCGTTTTCCAAGTGGAATTTCACGACCTCATCTGCCTCGACTGAATTAGTTATGAGGTTGTATCCGCACACAGAATCTCCCTCGGCAAAGGTTTCAACGGCCTTGTAGCCTTGCGGCGTTAAGATGAGGGTGCCAGCTGCAAAGCAAATCGCAGAATTATCAGAAGAAGCAACAAAGTCATCGCTGTCACTATATACTCCGCAATGAAACACTAAATTGCATTGCAACACTCCCGCAATAGCATAATTGCCACCATTATATAAGGGCTTCACAGACAGTTTTCCAGCGACATTTACATTTAGTTGAGTGTTTTCTGAAATCATCGTTTCTATGCCTGTAGTACTCGTCTCGCCATTAAGCGTTACAGCCGTCGGCGTGCCGCCTTCAAATTCGTAATAATATTTGCTGCCTGCTCCGTTTTCGAACCCTATCCACGAACCGTCAAGTTTATTAACGATACGGAAATCCGGCATTTTTACGCTGGTTTTTACAACCCCATCAACGAGAATGTCAAACGACTCAGCGAGTCCGCTTTCGTCCGTGATGGTTAATCTGTCGCCGTCTATGGATATCGTGGGAGCTGCGAGCTTTTGCAAAGCACCCAAGCGCCGTATGACTCTGTCGCCCACGCTTGATACTACATCGCCGATATATAGTTTAGTTAACTTTCTTCCCATATTTACTCGCTCTCCTCTATCACGTACAAGGCACCGCTTTCATACGTTTCGGTCGGACCTGTATACTTGCAAACAGAGCCGATTTCTGCATTTTCAAGAAAGGCAGCCATTGCATCCGACGTCTCAATCTCTATCGGCAACGGCGAGTCGGGCACGTCCGGCACGTTCACCGTCACCGAATCAAAATATTTGTTCGGAGGGGGCGTGTACGTTCCGTTGGCGGTTATGCTTTTTTGCTCTACCGATACGGCTTCGACCGTCACCTTGGAAAGTCCGTCATAGCCGACGTCGGCGCTTATCTCTTGCGCGGAGGTGGTGGGGCTTACGCTCTTTTCTTGGAGCTCGTCCCCCACTTGCACGGTAATATCGGTAACCGGTTTTGTTTCCTCGCAATTGATAGAGATTTTTTTGCCTTTAGTAAATGCTATCGTTTTTCCGTTGTATTCTATCTTCGTCCTCATTCGGATGATACCTCCTGAGCTTCGACTATTTTCTCATACTCTGAGAGAGTTATCTCGTGGAAATCTTCTTTGCCGATTCCGTCAGCAAGGAATATGACCTTGCCGTATATCTCGCCGTTTGTGAGGATTTTCCCCTCGCTTGCAGTTATCTTTTCTCTCATTTTTCATACTCCTTATACAAGTGATATAGTCCAATTGGATTTTGTTGCTATGAGTGTATTCCACTCGTCCGTAGTGAAAGCGTTGTTTACCGCGGTTTGCGATAAAGTCACCGTCAAGCCACTCGTTGTTGTAGATAGTGCGTTAATGATTGAGGTTATACTTGCTTTAGATAGCTTGGGGCTCATTTGAACATCAAAGCCGTTCCGTCCGATTACACCTTGAACGGTTAGCTCCTCAAGATTTGAACAATACGTGAATGTCGATGATGCCGTATAAGATGTATTTTCACTCGATATAATAGTTATTTTTTTTATAGCACTGCTTGCAATAAAATTGTTCGTACTGGATGTTAAATTTGTTAAATCAATCGGATATTTTACGTCTGTTATTTGGCTTCCGTAAAACATTCCTATAACGTGAGTTGGCTTTCCGAACGGGTACAGAATTCGGTATGTTTCGTCCGTCCAGCCTAGCCCTGCAAAAGCGTAATTATATTGAGTTCTACTACCATAGTTTTGGTAAACACCCATAAACTCAGCGTGTTCGTCTTGTCTGCCTTGTTCGTAGCCTGCGGTATGTCCCTCTGTATAACCATTGTTGTGTCCCACGCTGAGTCCCTCGGTATAACCTTCATCGTGACCTTCGTTAAAGCCATCGCTATGTCCCTCGGCATAGTCCTCGTCAAAGGTAACAGTTGCGCCATCATCAACGGTGACAGAGCCATCATACTCGTCCACTGTTTCAAGCGTTCTTATTTCTTCGGCAAATTTAGTGATGGGTATTTTATCGGTTTTTTCGGTCCGCTCTCGCAGAGCGTTCGCTATATCTTCAAGAGTCTCGGATTTTATAAGTCTGTCTGCCATCAGTATTCCTCCCCTTCTGCATAAGGAATCTCTACCGCTGCCCATGCACCGTTCTCAACACGGAGGAATTTGCCGTTGTCCGCCACGGCAACCGTTGGCAGTCTTAAATTAACGGCGTCTATCTTTTCTTTTAAAGTTTTGTAAGCTTCGGGGTCGCCGCCGAGCGCTTTTGAGATTTCTTCCGAGGTTTCAATATCGGTGTCGCCGTCATCGCCCTTTAGTATGGCATTCAGCTGTAATGCGATATAGTCTTTAATTTGAGCATCTTTGTCGTCTGCATAAGCATTTGCGGTTTTAAGAAACGTTTCCGAAAATTTCAAAAACAAATCTTCAGCGCCTGCGACGTACCCCGAGACATATACATCTTTGAGCTTTTCGGATATTTCAACGAGCTGTTCTACGTAGTTTTCTAATTCGGTTTTATTCATATTTATGCCTCCGCGTTGTAATGAATATTGGCATCCGCAGCTCCCCACGGAGCGTTGGCGTTTATCGCATCGTCTACACTCCAAGGAACGTAAATATCTGAAAGCGCTATACAGTTTTCATCAAACAATTCTTCGGATATATATTCGGGCGTACCTATAAACTGCACGTAATTTAGAGATTCGGCGCCGGCAAAGACTTGTTTTTTAATATGAGATAGCGTGTCGGGAAGGACGATATATTGCAACGCAGTTTGCGAAAAAGCGCCTTCGTCTATCAACTCTACGCCCTCCGGTATAGTGATGTCTTCAAGAGAGTGAGAATTGGAAAATGCATTTTTGCCTATTGCTTTGCACGAACCGTTATCTTCAAATAATACGTTCTTAAGAGCATCTGCCGCACCGACGAGCAAATTGTCGGGTATGATACGCACATTACGACCGACAACGATAGTCAGCCCTTGTGATTCCGTCGCTGCACCGTCAAATATGCATCCATCGCCCTTAAGCTCGGCGTTTTCGGCGT
>JAZNFU010000161.1:0-7198 GCA_045576135.1 Eubacteriales bacterium | reverse complement strand
ATCACTTGCCGCGTTTATCATTGTACCCCATGCGGCATAAGGGGGCTGGACTCCCATTCCGAGGAAGGAGAGCGACGCCTCGTAAAGAATCATACTTCCAAGGCTCAGAGTCATAGCAACTATAAGCTGAGGCATTACGTTGGGAACGAGGTGCTTGAATATCTTTCTTGTGGTAGAGTAACCCATAGCCTCTGCGGCAACCATATATTCCTGCTCGCGAAGCGAGAGAATCTGACCGCGCACGAGGCGCGCCGTACCCGACCAGGAGATAAGCGTCAGGAAGCCCATCAACCAATATATCTTGTACTGATAATCGAACATTGCCATACCGCCCTCACGCAAGCCGTCTATAATCGTACCGACGATAAGAAGGATAGGGAAGCCGGGCAGACACATAAGAATATCGCATATTCTCATTATTATATTGTCAACGACACCGCCGAAGTAGCCCGCGATACCGCCGAATATAATTCCGAAGAAGGTGACGATAAACACCGCCATAAAGCTGATAGTCAGAGAGATTTTACCGCCGTTCATAAGGCGCGCCAAAACGTCCTTACCCGTCTTGTCCGTGCCGAGCGGGTGCTTTGCCGAAGGCTCTGAGAGCATATTGTCGGTAAGCTCGGTTTCAACCGTCTGATAGAAGCCCTGAATAACGCCGTTTTCGTCCTCGTATTCGACCCATTTGGTCGTGTATTCAACCTTACCGTCCTTGTCTATCTCGGTCGGAGAGGTCGTGTAGAACAGCGGACCCACCCAGCAGAAGACGAACAGAGAAACGACCATTATAAGACCGATAATACTGAGCTTTGAACGGAAGAAGCGGCGAATAACCATCTGCATCGGGGACATAAGCTTGAGCGTTTGCTCGTGAGTTGCTTCCTTTTCCGTTTCTGTAGCGGCTGCGGATATTTCTTTTTCTTCAATATTAATATTTTTGTTTTCCACAGTAATAGCACCTCCTTACTCAAGCTTAACTCTCGGGTCAACCACAGCGTACATAAGGTCGGCAAGAAGAACGCCTATAACGCTGAGCAGAGCCAAGAACATATTGTATCCCATTATGAAGGGAATGTCTGCGACGAGCATCGCCTCAAACGCCTTGTTACCTATACCGGGAAGACCGAAGACCTGCTCGGTGATAATAGCACCCGAGAAAAGTCCGGGAAGCAGTCCTGCGAGCGAGGTAACGAGGGGAATCATAGTGTTTCTGAATGCGTGCTTGTAAATAACCACCTTTTCCTTAAGACCCTTTGCGCGAGCCGTACGGATATAGTCGGAGTTAAGAACCTCGAGCATATTGGTTCTGGTCATTCTCATTCGTCCGCCGATGCTGAGTATAACTACGGTGAGAATGGGAATGAACAAGTGCCACATCTGGTCGAGTATCAGGGACAGTCCCGACAGGTCCTTCGACGCGTCGATAAGTCCTGAGGCGGGGAACCACTCAAGCTGAATGGCAAAGATGTTTTTAAGAAGCTGTCCGAAGAAGAACGACGGAAGCGAAATACCTATCATTACGATAACGGTTACTATGTAATCTCTTGCGGAATACTGATGCGTTGCCGCCGTAATTCCGAGAGGGATAGCGATGAGGAACTCGAATATCGTAGCTATAAGCGCAACCGCGAAGGAAACGCCCATATGGTCGCGGATTACGTCGATTACGGGAATACCGTACTTGAAGCTTTCGCCGAAATCAAATCTCAGAAGCTTTCCGAGCCAGGAAACGTAGCCCTCGAATATGTTGGTGTCAAGACCGTAGGTTTTGAGCATCGCATCTATCAATTCCTGCGAGGTTTCAGCACCCGTTGTGGTTATGGAAGAAAGCTTCTGGGTAACGAAGTCGACCGGCATACATCTGATAAGAACGTAGATAATCAGAGAAACGCCGAACAGTATCAACAGCGAAAGTGCCAATCGTTTAAGTATATATTTTAACATAGCGTCCTCCTATCATTTTCTTTTCATATTGTAGTATGCGTAGTATGCGTCAAGGTCTTCGCGGTCAATCTGACGGATGGGAATAACGTAACCGCGCTTTTTCTCCTTTTTCGAAACGACGACGTAAGCAGCCGTACCGCCGCCGATTGCCGCGGCTGCAAGGCAAACGCCGATAACGACGCCCGCATCAGAGCCGCCCGCAGCGGCTGCACCCTCGTTGAGCTTGATTTCCCAAATTCTGTCAAGCGGAGAGGAATAGGGGTTTATCTCGTCGGGGAATGACGAAGAATCGATTACGTTGGCGTTGTAAGCGTAAAGCTGCTTTCTCTGGTAAACGGGAAGCTCGACCGCAAGCTCAAGAACGTGTTTCATAGCCTGCTCGTAAAGAACGATACGCTCCTCCTTGTTATCGGTTTCGCGCGCGTCGTCGATAATAACGCTCATTTTGTTGAGAATATCCATCTCAATCGAGTATTTGCTCTCGTTTGCGAGAATAGCGTCGTAGCCCCACGCCTTAACGCTCGATGCGTTGGAATTCTTGTGGTATACCTGGTACATATCCGGGTCAACCGTAGTACCCCAAGCCGCCGCCCATACCGCGAGCGAGCCCGTAGAGAGCTTGGTCAGCGCCTGAGTATCCGCGATAACCTCAACGCTCCAGCCGCACGAGTTAAGAAGCTTTGCGGCGGTCTGGAATACCTGATAGGTCGGGTGGTCGGTAAGGTCCGAGCCGGCTATCGTAAAGGTAATCTTGAGGTCGTCCTCGGTATAGCCGGTGCCGTGGCTGTAAGCCTCCGCCATATACTTTTTGATATTTTCGATAGCCTTTGCCTCGTCGAATTTTATATAAGGATAGGTCTGACCGTTCGTCTGCTTGTTGCTGCCGTCGTCGTTTTTGGGATACGCCCAGCTTACCGTTGACATAGGCCAGAAAATCTGCTCAGCCGAGCCTGCGTTATAATACTGAAGCGCAAGACTCGTGTCCATAGCCGCCATAATAGCGCGGCGCAGATAAATGTTGGGAACCATACCCGCGTTGATACCGATATAACCGTAGCCGAGCTGGTCAACCGAAATCTGCTCGAATCCCTTTGACTTTATTGAGTCGAGAATAGACGCGTTTTCCTTGGTAAGCTGCGGCGTTACGTAGTGTACCGTACCCGATTGAAGCATAGTCAGGGCGTCGTTGGTGGGCACTATCTGATAACGAACCTTTTCGATGTTAACCTTATAGTCGATTTCGGAGCCTTCGGGAAGGCTTGCCTCAAGGCTTTGTTCAAAATAGGGGTTAGCCTTGAAATAAACTACGTTGTTGCTGAAGAATTCGGTTCCGCTGACGCTGTCTGCGTTTTTGTTGTTGGTTGCCATATACGCGCCCGCACCCATAGGAACGGTTACGTTTCTTTGCGACTGAATTACGTCGGTCATAAAGTCGAAGCTACCGTAATCAACGCCGAATTCGTTGTTTGCGATATCAACCTCGTAGCCCTCCGCATAGTAGTGCTGGGGTGCAACCGCAAACGAGAAGTTCCAAACTGCCTTGGGGTCGATACCGTTTATCTTGATTTGAAGAACGTCGTATTCTCCCGCATTCTTGGGCGTGCCGTCCTCGTTATGCTCGTGAGCGATAGCGTAGTCGGTGCCGTTTACCTTGATGGAGGTAAGGTCGGAGGTGTGACCGAGCGAAACGATACCCGAAATGTTGGGGTATGCAAGCTCGCCGTCAGCCGCGTTTTCCTTGAGGATAACCTCTTTTGCCTTGGATATATACATAGTTCTCAGCTCGTCTGCCGTAGCCCAAGCCGAAAGAATTATGTGAAGCTCGGAGTTAATCTTGGAGTCGTAAACGTACTTAACCGCATCCTCCTTGGTTTTTATGGAGTCGGGGTAGTATCTCGTTACGGTTTTGATAACAGTCTTATCGGCGTTGGGCTTTCCGTCCTTATCGCCGAATTCTACGTTAACGTATCCCTCCATATACATAAAGGAGGTGATTTCGTCAAAGCCGTTTGACTTGTACGGCTCGTCGGTGTACGAGTTCTTTGCGCTCTCGTAGTCGCGCTCAAGCTCCTTTTTGAAAAGTTCAAGAGTCTTTTCGTAGTCCGCAAGGAGCTGATTTACGCCAACCTCGGAGGGATTGTGCGATACAGCCTGCTTGTAACCGTCCGAAAGCGTCCAAGCCGCAATAGCCGCGCGCAGAGCCGCCTCGGTCGTGTCGTAGTTGCCCGAGGGTTGCTTTGCCGTCTGCTTGAACACGTTTATAAGCTCGTTAAGACGCGTGTTCGCGCGGTCACGCGCGGCAGAGGTGAGCCATTCGTCACCGCTCGTGCCGCCCGAGAGATTCTGCTGCGTTCTGTACTGCGAAAGACCGAGAATGTCGGTCGAATACATAGTGGACGAGCCCGTGTAAACCGGGTCGAGATAAACGTACATATTGAACAAAACATCCTCAATAGTAAGAGGTGTGCCGTCCGAGTACTTGAGTCCGTTTTTGATTATAAAGGTGTAGGTCGTAACACCGGTTTTGTTGGGGTTTTCACTTTGCTCGGTGCTGTCGTAGCTTGAAGCGTAATCCAGGGTAACCACCGCTTCGTTCGGGCCGAAGGCAACGACGGCGTCGCCGGTTTCCTCATCGATTCCCGAGGTCAGCATACCTATCTGAGTCATAGAAACGATAGTACCGTCTGATGCGCTCGTCGAGTAGAACGGATTGAAAAGACCGTCAAGGTTATCCGTCATAATAACGAACGCCTGATTACCGCTGCCGCTGCAGGCGGTGAGCACCGAAGTGATACTGAACATCATTACGATGCACAGCAATAATGAAATGATTTTACTTTTCATTCTTCGTCTTCTTTCTTTGAAATACAATTTTGATTAGCTACCCGATGCGATGGTAACCGTGCCGTCATCTTCCTTGGTTACGGTGAACGCGGTATTGTCCGCATTCTCTTTTTCCGCACTTACGTTTGCCACGATGCCGGTAGCCGTACCGCTGCCGATAACCGTCTTGACGGTGAAATTATCGTTTCCTATCAGGCCTTCACAGCCGTCGCCGAATATCAGAGTACCGTTGAGGGTTACAGCGGAGAAGCTTGCGCCGTCCGCCACCCTACCCGCAAGCAAACCGAAGCTTGCGCCGGGAGCTATCTCCATAAGGTCGATAGTGTGCGTGATATTCTGGAACTTAACTCTCTCGATGCGTGCGTTCTGACCGAGCGAGGAGAAAAGACCGTTGTTGAGTCTGTTCTTCGAGGTGCTTTCGACGGCAACGTTCGATATGGTCTTGTTGTTACCCTTTATCCTGCCGTTGAATTCGCCGTTCTGGAATACGGTGGGCCACTGTACTCCCGCAAAGTTAAGATTTGCGTAAAGCTCGTAGTAGCCGTTGAGGTCGGCGTTCTTGATAAAGTCCTGTGTGGAGTAGATTCTGTACGTCTTACCCTCCGTCCATTCGGTCATAATCTTTATCGTGGGGGAAAGAGAGGTCGCAGTATCTACGTCCCATTTACCCGTAATAGAGGTTTTCGTATCGCTCACCGTCTCGATAATGAGGTCTGCGTTTTCGTATTCAACGCCTGCGAGCGTGTAGCCCTCTCTTGTGGGGAAGTTATCCATATTGAGCGTAACGTCGCCGTCGCGCCAGGTGGGAATCGTGAGGTTAAGCGCGGATACTGTGGAAAGGAGTATTTCATTTCCACTCGCATCCTTGGTGTAGATTTCAAAATTGTAATAAGGAACCCAAGCTGCGTAAAGAGTAATTACGGGGGTGTCTGCGGAGTAGTCGTAATTCTTGTCGACGTAAACTTTGTCCTCGTCGAAATCCCATTTGCCCGAATAGGTGTATCCAAGCTCGGGGTTGTCAGGGTCGATAAGAGTGCGCTCGGTGTACCAGCCGGCGAGGAAATAGCCGGGGTTGGAAACCTGCATTACGTTGTTCTTGTCGCGCCTTGTGTCGTCGGGTGCGAGAATTTTAAGTCCATCTGCACCGGCGTCGCTTGGGTTGTAAAGGTCTACTATGGAAGCCTTGCTTCCCTTGAAGGTACCGCCGTTTGAATCAAAGGCAACGCTGAGCGTATAACCGTCTTTTGCGTAGTCGTCGTAATAGCTCTTATTCGCGTTTATTATAGCTATTACTATTCCGACGACGACGGCTGCCGCGGCAAGTGCCGCCACCGCGATTAAAACTATTCTTTTGACGTTGAGCTTTTTATCGTCGGTGTCGAAGCCGACCGTGATGTCGTCAAAGTCCTCGGGCTTTGCAAATACCTTTTTCTCAAAGGGCTCTGCGGGCAGGTCGGACTCGGGGATATATTCCTGTTCCGTGTCGGACTCGGTATACACGAGCTCCTCCTCATCATCGGAGTAAGAGGAATAATCGGTGTCTGCCGAAATCTTTTTCTTTTCCGCAAAGCTTATCTTAATATCGCCCTGACGGAGCTTTATGATAAATATTACGATAAATACTCCGATAGCGATTACCGCAAGAGCGAGAATGGAAACCACCACGATAAGAGCCACGATTGCCGAGTGAATGCCGTTCTCCTGCACATCGGGAAGCGTATCGCCGTCGTCCGTGTTGCCGCCGCTTGCCAGATATTCGAGGTCCTCGATCATCTGCTCGGCATTCTTGAGAATTGCAAGAACGCTCGTAGGAATAAGCGCGCGCTGCTCGTCGCTCACAATCTTGTCGTAAGCAGCTCTTGCCGCCTGAACGAGTGCCTTGTGACCGAGCGTTACGTTACTCGAATCGGCGGGGAGCTTGTTGATTTCGGTTATAGCAAGAAGCGTGTTTGCGTCAGCCGCAACCGCACCCTCAAGAACCGTGTCGAAGTACTGCGAGAAGACGAAGGAATCGTAATTCTGTCCGTTTGAGGGACGAACCATCATTATCTTGTCCTCTACCTTACCGACGTAGTTTACGAAGTTGGCGCCGAAGAAGTAGTTGGAGGGAAGGCTTGAAACGTTCCACATATTGAACTTAACGATATCAAGTCCTATCTCAACGGTGTCGCCGTTTTCGTCAATTATGGGATTTCCCGCATCGTCGGTCGCCGTGTAAACGAAGGGGTTGTTGTTCTGGTCGAGGCAGTAGTAGTAATCGTACTCCTCCTCAAGTATCGGAGCGTCGTAGCTCGAGAAGTTAACGAGCTTGAGCGATGCACAATCGTAGAACGCCTTGTGTCCGATAGCCGAAACGGTGTAGGGAAGAACGACGTTTACGACGTCAGAGCCTGCGAATGCGTAAGCGCTG
>JAZNFU010000160.1:0-3530 GCA_045576135.1 Eubacteriales bacterium | reverse complement strand
ATGTTTCTGCCGTTTTTTATTCGGTTCTGCCTAAATGCGACAGCCCCTTTATTTTTTGTACTACATAGTAATATCGTTCGCGTAGGCGCGAAGCTCCACGTCACCGTAAATTCCGCCCGTATATTCGTTAGCGGCTCTGTTGGTAAGGCCGGAAACTACCCTGCCCTTGTATCCTTTTAAATATTCTTTAGAAACGTCGAGAACTATTTCGTTCTCTCCGTCCTTTAAAGTATCAACGCTTATCGGAAAAGCAAAATCCGAAGAATATCCCTCGTGTTTTCCTATAAAAGCTCCGTTAATCCACGCGCAAACAGCGTTTTGCGCTCCGCCGATGTATAGCTCAAGCTCTCCTTTCAGAGATTCTTTATTCAGAGTAATTTTGCGTCTGTACGAAAACGTGCCGAGCACGTTAGGCAAAACCATATCGGGAACGTACCCGGTTTGAGTATAGCGTTGACGAGTATAGGAAGGATTATAATTAAGCTCGGGATGAATGGGACAATCGCGGAATTTATCCGACATATCCTCCCAGTAAGCAGGAATTGCACCCTCGATTAAATATTCGTTATTTATTTCGGGCAGAGAATTACTCTCGTATGGCGCTTTCCCAAGATATTGCATATACCAGTCGCCGTTTAATGAAATTTGATTGTATTTAAGCATTGATATTCTCCTATTCGCTTATAAAAGAGGTGTAACGACGCACCGAGATGCCCCCGGCAACGTCACACCCATCGCTCGTCGTCAGTTCCCCTTCAACAGCTGCTTATGTGCTTGCAAATACGCGCATATACACGTTTAACCGTGCCGCGCACCCGACAAAAAGTCAATAATTTTGGCGCAGAGCTTCTTTTAAATCGACAGTAGCGTAATCGCACCTGCGCCCAACAGAATTCCTATCCATTGCCACCATCTCAGCTTTTCCCTGAAAACAAACACGGAAAAAAGCGTCACGAGCATAAAGGATGCCACCCCTCTTACCGGGTAAAGCATATTTATTGAAATGGTGCTTTGTAAAAGAATCAGAGAAATCAAATTCAACACGGCGTTGCACACGCCCTCAACAACCGGAAAATACCAGGTATGCTTAATATGCTCCTTTATCCCGGCAGGACTTCTTCCAAGAAGCAAGAAGGACACCAGGGTACAGACGCCTATCGACGACATCATCAAAAAAGACGAATATTCATCGTTAAAGGCTAATTGCTGTTCGCGCATAAAGATGGTGCAGCCTGCGTTTCCGAAAAATAGTACGGTAACGTAAAAATACCACGCAGGCTCGGTTTGCTTCTTTTCCACGCTTCCGCTGAAAAGGCCGAGCGAAATTGCAACGACGAATAAAATCAAACCGAAAAACGTAAGCAGTGTGAATTTTTCTCCCCAAAACAAAGCTCCCCAGAACGAAACGAGGATTGAAGAAACGTTGAGTATCAGAGTTGATATGACGTTTGAGCCGGTTTTGATTGCGCAAATAAATCCGTAAACGCCCGAAAAGAAGCACACGGCAAAGCCGAATGAATACGGCAAAACCTCCAAGGACACAGCACATCCGTCGAAAAGGAAACGAATCAACCAAAATATAAATATCGTCAAAAGCTTCAGCGCCGAATAAACCATCGGCGCTCTTTTATTCCCTTCTGCCTTTTCGCTGTAAAACCCGCCGAAAATACTTGCCGCACAGTTCAAAAGTATTGAAAATATGAAAAGTCCGTAGGTAATTTCCATTCTTTATCTCACTCAAAAAATCAACTTAACCGGTCCGAAAAGTCCACCCTTGCGCGAATCCTTATCGAAAATCGAGATTTTTTTGACGTAGGGAGATTTCTGCCACGGCTTCCACTTGTCAAAGTGCTTCGTATAGACATACTGATTTGCAACGCTTCCGCTCACACGCACCTCAAGGATATTGTTTTCGAGGAGCTCGGAGCTGTCAAGCTCGTACCTATACGGCGGCATAACGCGCACGCCGAGCGATTTGCCGTTAAGATATACTTCGGCACTTACAAATACTTTACTAAGGTCTATCGCAATACGCTCCCCTATGCCGCAAGGGCGAGTAAAGCATTTTCTGTATAAGCAGCTGCCCGAAAAGTCCTCGCCGACAAAGCTGCTCCAGTCGCCGAGCGATACCTCTCTTTCACCCTCGTCAACGTCTACCGATTCGCTTTTCATACTGTCTATGATAAAGCGTCTTGTCGGCTTGAAGCCGAATTTGCCGTCTATGGCAAGCTCGTTCGTATAGGTATATGGGCTGCGTGCGAAAAGCTGCTCGTCGTACAACAAGCCACAAATTTCACCAGATTGTAAACTAACATTGACAATTCCGTCCTTTACGTCCGGAAGAATTATCTTTCCGAAGGTAATATCCAAAAGTCTTGGTGCGACGTTTCCAACCTCTATTTTAACGGTAAGAGGCTCCGCACCCTCGTTATACAGAAGCGTCAGGTCATCCCCTCCGACAACCCTATTTTGAATACGCAAATGCTTATACTCTCCGACATATTTTTTATCGGGCGGCAGAAGATTTCTGCAATCATTCACGTAGACGGCGCCCAAAATTTCGGATGACGTATCGCTCCTCACGACGTATACGCATCCGCCGCCGGATATAAATTTCTCAAGCGCCGCTTTCGTTTTTTTCGGCATAAAGGCGTTAGGTGATATTACGAGCGTGGTGTAGCAGGCTTTGCCTTTAACGATTTTGCCTCGCAAAAGCTCTTCCTTATCGCACTCCTCTAACAGATAATCGTCGAAAATATCAAAATACAAGAGCGATTCTTCAAGCTCGCGCCCCGCCTTGTCGTAGGCATTCGCAACCTTTTGCTGCTCAATACCGCCCCAGGCGTCACACATCGGTAAATAAAGCGCCAACGAGGTCCTTTTTTCACCCACCGAAGAAATATACGAAAGACGCTCGGAAAACTCGTTGAAGTGCTTCAAATCTCTGAAGGCGGTTGCGTAATTTTCGCTTATTGCGCCGCCGCGGGTTATCATAACTCCCTCGCTGTGCTCCGTCAGCGCCATATTCATAAATACGTCTATACCTCTTACCGCCAAGAATCCGTATACATAGCGCATCTGCTCGAAGCTTATTCCGTTTCCGTACGCTCCGAAGCACTCGGCAAAGCAAGAATCAGCACCGATTTGCGTCATAGCGGACGAGGCGTATCTTGGGAAAAATTTATTATCGGCTTGTACGTTTTTACCGTCCAAATCAACCTTTTCGCCCACGAAAATCTGACGCCATATAGTATCAACGCCGGGCATATCAAAGCAGCGCAAGGTTTTCATAATATGGGCACCGCCAAGGTCACCTCGCTCTAACAGCGGTCTGTCATCGGCATCCATATGTCCGACGTACAGCATACCGTTATCGTTACTCCACTTTTTCTCGGCAAGCAAATAATTATTGCAAAAATGCTCGCAAAGCAGCTTATGATAACGGATTCGCACCTGCGCACCCTTACCGCTTATGCTCACGTTTCCAAACAGCTGTGGTAAATAGGGCAGGAGCGATTCGCCGTAAAGCC
>JAZNFU010000159.1:0-2968 GCA_045576135.1 Eubacteriales bacterium | reverse complement strand
GCTGTAATTTTAACGCTACGGTGTAAGTGTGTATTTTTCTTTTGATAGATGATATACAAGTAAAGAGCCTATCTTGCAAAGGTGTTTGTGCCCTCGCAGGATAGACTCTTTTTCGTTTATTCTTTTGGGTTGGTTGCTTGCTGAATTCGGTAGTTTTTGCGCAAAATGCAATCTTTGGTTTGCGAAATATGCAAAAACGACTTACTTTTTCTTGTCACCCTTTCTAAATGTGGCGGCGCGGAAGTTGTTGGGATCTTTGCTGATGCAGGCCTCGTGCCAACGGCGCTTAACCTCGTCGTAGACCTCCTCCTCGATATCGGGCGTGCCGCCGAGGCAGGTGGGAAGAAGCATATCCCCCGCAACCTTCGGGTCGGTGCAGGCGGTGTCAAATCTCCACTCGTCGCGCTCCTCGGGGTTTCTGAGGTTAGGCACTCTCATCGGTACGCTTCCCGCAAGTATTGAACGGTAGGCAAACAGACCCGGCAAGAACATATCGAGCGCCTCGTATACGTCGATTATATCCGCTGCGGGATTGCCGCGCAGCTTTTCGATAAAGTGCCACATACAGTAGAAGTCACCCGTACCGTGTCCGAGCTTTGCGGCAAGCTCGTCGTGCTCTCTTTTTGCAACGTACGCTTCTATATCGTTGTTGGTTTTGTATTCGCCCGCGTTTTTGTCGCTTCTGACGTAGAGCATCTCGGTCAAATCACCGTCGTAGCCGCCCGAGCGCGCGTTTTCCATTCTGCCCTTCGCGCCGTGCATACTAAACCAAACCGAGCCTATGTAAAGACCGCCGTGGATGCTTTTTACTATCGCTCCGTTTTCAAGCGTTATCATTTCGATACCGAACTGTCCGCCCTTTGCACCGCCGGCAAGGTTTCTCGCGTTTTTCGTTCCCTCTATACCGATAACGCTCACGGGGCGTAAGCCGGTAGCGTGAATTATCGGGCCGATGGAGTGTGTGCAATAGAAGGTCGAATACATATTGTTCCGCCAGTGGTCGCGGCGGCCGTAGGTGATAGAGGGCCAGATTGACTCGCAGTTGTGAACGTATTCGCACTCGCCGTATTCAAATTCACCTATCTTGTTTTCTCTGTAAAGACGCGTCATTTCGTAGGGGGCGGTCATATAGCAATAGTTTTCGCCAAATGCGTAGGTCTTACCCGTTTCTTCAACGCACTCGACGAGCTCCACGGCTTCCTTCATTGTCTGTACGGGAAGCACCTCGGAAAAGACGTGGAAGCCCGCACGCATTGCCTTTATCGCAAACGGCGCGTGCTCGGTTGCGTAGTTGGCAAGCACGACGGCGTCCATATCGTGCTTAAGAAATTCGTCGTAGTCGGAGTAAAAGGTGATATTCAACCCGTTAGCTTCCTTTCTCTGCGCCTCAAGCACCTGGGGGGTGTTGTCGCAAATAGCTACGACCTGTGCGTTTTCGGAAATCTTGCAATAATTGATCATACTTGCGCCGCGGTATCCGCCGACGACGCCTACCTTAATTTTTCTTTCCATAAGCAGCTCCTAAAGCTTTTTTTCGGCTCTGACAAAAACGGCGCTCTCACTTAAGCCTTTCTCGTCTGTGCGAGCCTACTGTTATTTTAGCACCCGAAAGAGCGGGTTGTAAATTGAAAAATTCACGATAAATATGGAAAAATTCCACATTTTCTATTGACAATCGCCGCAACTTGTATTAAAGTGGAACTGTATAACAGCAAGACGAGGGGTGGTATCGTGTACCGTAATATTTGCAATTTTTCACCGAAATCGAACAGCGGTGACTTGTTCAACGTCATAAATATCGTATGTGAAACGAAATGGGCTGAGCATCCCGAGCTTTCGGTGAACGCTACCTACCGTACCTATATTATAGTATCGGGGCAGGGCGTGCTCCGCTGTGACGGCGGCGAGCGTCCGCTTCGAGAGGGCGACGTGTTGATCACGCCGCCGTCCTGGCGTTACGCCGTAGAAAATGCGGGCGGGCTCGTTGCGGTTTACGCAAGCTATCTTGGCGTCAGGGCGAATACGCTTGCCGAAAGCTATAAAATCGGAAGTGTGGGACGGGTGTTCAGCGGCTATGCTCACCTTATTCCCATCTGGCTTTCTCTTTTAGAGAAAACAGGCAAAAACGCGAGTGTGTGCTGTGAGGGTGTGGTGCTGTATACCTACTCCGAAATCGGCGAGTATCTTTACCGCGAGAGCGCGCCGCGTCAGGCTGAGGACACGGCTGAAGCTGTCAAGGCGTTTATAGACGCGCACTTTACCGACAGCGAGCTTGGACTTGAAATGATAGGTGATGCGCTGAGCTATCACCCGAAATATATCTCCTCGGTATTTGCGCGCAAGTACCGCGTCAGCGTAAACAAATACATACGCACCATCAGGGTCCAGCACGCCTGCGCTCTCATAGACGAGGGCTTAAGCTCGGTAAAGGATATAGCCGCGCTTTCGGGCTACCGCGACCAGCTCTATTTTTCCTCGGTATTCAAGGGCATTATAGGCGTTTCGCCGCGGGAGCATATAGCCGAAATTCGCCGCCGCACCGACTCAAATACCACGGATAGCAAAGCCGTAGCCGAGGACTGATACTGCCGAAACGGGCGCTTTGCTTCGGCGCACAAGCTGATCGATCCGAATCACTAAGACGCCGATATATTTAATTCACGGCTTCACCGTGATTTTTATCTAAAGCTTTAATAAAATACAGAGCCACGCTTAGCGTCAGTGCGTTTGTCTGCGGTGGTTAGGCTCTTTTTTATTAATCTTTTAAATTTATACGCGGGTGTAAAAAATCGCGCGCGTTTCTATTTTTTTCTAAAATATCTTGTTTTTTCTTTAGAATGGTGCTATACTGAGTATGCCAAACTAATTAAATAATGTAACGTATAGAACGCAGTCTCTTTTTACAAGGGGATACTATACTCTTTTTTGCGTTCTTATGTGTTTGAATTTGATAAAAATGCAAATTCCA
>JAZNFU010000158.1:0-1641 GCA_045576135.1 Eubacteriales bacterium | reverse complement strand
CGAGCTCGTTCTTGAAGTAATCGGCAATCTCGGTGATAACCGTCGGATCCATACCGTCAAAGCTGCCGCGCAGAGATGCGTATTCTATAACCATGGCCTCGAGCGGAATGTTGCCCGTACGCTCACCGATACCGAGCAGCGAGCAGTTGACAGCCGCCGCGCCGTAAAGCCACGCCGAAACCGCGTTCGTAACGCCGTGGTAGAAGTCGTTGTGACCGTGCCACTCAAGCATATCCGAGCTTACGTCGGAGTAGTGGCGCAGACCGTAAACGATACCGGGAACGCTCCTGGGAAGCGCAACGCCGGGGTAGGAAACGCCGTAGCCCATAGTGTCGCACATACGGATTTTGACGGGGATTCTCGCCTCGCGCGAAAGCTCGTTAAGCTCGTTTACGAAGGGAACGACGAAGCCGTAGAAATCCGCTCTCGTTATATCTTCAAGATGGCATCTTGGGCGAATTCCCGCCGAAAATGCGGATTTAACGACGCCGAGATAGTGGTCGAGCGCTTCCTTTCTTGAAAGTCCGAGTTTTTTGAAGATATGGTAGTCCGAGCAGGAAACGAGAATACCGGTTTCCTTGATACCTATGTTGTGAACGAGCTCGAAGTCCTCTTTTTTCGCTCTTATCCAGGTGGTGATTTCGGGAAACTTGTAGCCGAGGTCCATACATCTCTCGACAGCCTCGCGGTCCTTTTTCGTGTAAACGAAGAACTCGCTCTGACGAATGATACCCTTTGGACCGCCAAGACGGTTAAGAAGCTTGTAAAGATGTACTATCTGGTCGGCGGTGTAAGGCGCGCGCGACTGCTGTCCGTCACGGAAGGTCGTGTCGGTTATCCATATTTCGTCGGGCATAGCGAGCGGCACGCGTCTGTGGTTGAACGCTACCTTCGGCACCTCGTCGTAAGGGTATATAACACGGTAGAGGTTAGGCTCGTCAACGTCCTGCAGCTGATATTTGTACTGCGACTGCTCGAGCAGGTTGCTTGATTTGTTCTTTGCAATCATAATTACGTCCTTTCCGTACAAGTCGATTAAAACGCTTAAATCAAAAATGGGAATTTATAGCTTCGAAAAAAAGAAGAGAATATAAATCGAATAGGAAAAATCACGAGGAATAAGCCGTTTTTCTAAAATTAAATTCCCGAAAACCGTCTGGATACAATTCCGTTTTTCGAAAATTGAAATCCCGAAAATTCTTTGTTTTTCAAGCATTTTTTGAACTTGTATTCTTGTATACAATTTGTTTTGTGGTTTCATTATACACAATAAAACGACTGTTGTCAATAGTTTTTTTATATTATTATATAACTATATTTTATAGTGTCACAATTGTGCAAATACGGCGCAAAAACCGTTATTGCGAACGGCGTGAGCAACGTGAGCGTAACCGTCACATAAAAAACGAAACCAACCGAGCAAAAGCCCGGTTGGTTGCTGAAAGCTATTTAGTTTTTAGTGAATTTCAACGTTCCAGCCTGCGAGGTATCTCATAAGTCTGGTCGTGTCTTTAGTGTTTACGACACCGTCGCCGTTCACATCAAGTGTAGCTTCGTTTACTTCAATGTCCCAGCCTGCAAGATATTTCATAAGCTCTGTGGTATCATCTGCGTTTAAAGCGCCGTCACCGTTGATATCTC
>JAZNFU010000157.1:0-3143 GCA_045576135.1 Eubacteriales bacterium | reverse complement strand
GATAAAGTAGCGAGCCGAGCCGGCATAGCCGAGCGGCGTGATGATTTTAATTAAATCGTCGGTGTACTTTACACCTCGCTCGTCGAGTATTTTTTTCATTACGAATACGAAAGACGGCATTGAATCGACGAGCGTGCCGTCAAAATCGAATAAATAAGTAGTGTATTTCATTTTTTCCCTTTATGAGCTTTAGTATTACGTAAGATTAACGAGCTTTATCTCAACGCAAGAGTTTTCGGGAAGCATCAGAATACCGCTTTCAATCGACTCGCCCGTTAGGGTGTAGGTGTTCTCCTCGTCAATGCGGAGTATTTGGACGTCGTCGGTAGGAAAATTTTTTATATCAAGCTTAAGCTCTATCGGTTGCTCGTTTACGTTCGAAATAACGATAGCCGCACGCCTGCCATTTACCGCAGCCGCCGTGAAAACCTGCTTATCGTCGCTTTTCGCATAAACGGCGCCGCCGAGGCGCTTGAGCGAGTCGAACATCATAAACGTGTAGTAGGTCGGGTAGGGGTATCCGTTATCCGGGTTGAAAAGAGGACCGTAATCGCTGTATCCTATTTTTGCATCGTAAATGCACATAAGGTCGGTTGAGGTGTTTTGCATCATCAGCATAAATCCGAGCGTTTTTGCGGCAGCTCTCGGAGCCTTGCGGTGTCTGCGGTCGGTCCACAGATTCCATTCGTTCAAATGATGCTCGGTTTTCGTGTATCCGTAACGGTCGAGAATAGCTCTAATATACTCTGCGTGCTCCGCGATAATCGAAAAATCCTCTTTGGTGGACTCGTGGCAGTTGTCGTATACGTGCCATGAGAAGAAATCTATCGGCGCATCGGTCTCTTTCTGATACTGAAGGAAGCCGTGCATAAAGCTTATGGTGAAGTCGTAGATGTAGGTGTCGGGGTGACCGATTCCCGTAAGGTCTTTATCCTCTTTGAATTCATAAACGCCGCAGTGACCGTAGCCGCCAACCTTTATACTGTCGCCAAAGCAGGATTTCAGGTGCTTTGCCGTAACCGAATAAAGTCTGAAATATTCCTCCGGCGTTCCTTTCCACATTGCTGCGGTTTCGTTTTCATAACAGTCGTCGGGCTCGTTCCATATTTCCCAATAGGTTATACCGTAATGATATCCGTTCGCCCATCCCTCGTTATAGTGGCGGATTATATGCTCGCAAATGCGCGCCCACTTTTCATAATCCTTAGGCGGAAAAATACGGTAGGCTTTGACCATATGCTCGTTTTCTATCGTAACGCCAAGACGGAAATACGGCTCGCATTTCGCCCTCATAAGACCCGCGATAAGCTTGTCCGTAAATGCGAAATCGTAGGATGCGGGGTCGTTTTCGTCAGCATTGAAATCGCGGAACAGATTTGGGACATCAACCCAAAGACCGCCACCGAGCCAACCGCCAACGTCGTGAAGACGTGAATACGGAATTCCCGCGCGTGTGAGGTAGTGAAACATAGCGTCGCTGTTGCCGAGCCTTGGCGGCTGACCGACACCGTGCATACACTTTATCTTACCAGCGGAGCTGGCGAAATCTACCGAGAGGTTAACCTGCTTAATCGTGTTCGTGCTCATATTATTGCTCCTTGCGTTAATTGCGTTTTGTGTTTGTTATATATCGGTTAAATGGGAGTTTTTAAAACGGATTATCACATTATTAATTATGCCACAAGGACGTCCGATTGTCAAGTGCTTCGGTTCGGGTTTGCTTTCGATTGCCTTACTTTGAATTTTGCTGTAAGCGTGGTGCTTTTGTGGTGCTTTTTTCATAAATACACTTGATTTTTTTCTTCAAATATGAGATAATGGGAAAGTTCGTATTATTTTTGGTTTTGGAGCATTTATGGAAAAAAAGAGAAGCAACTTTACAGGCAAGCTTGGATTCGTGCTTGCCGCCGCGGGTAGCGCCGTCGGACTTGGAAATCTTTGGCGTTTCCCCTATCTTGCCGCACAGCACGGCGGCGGAATTTTCTTGCTCGTGTATCTTATACTTTCGCTTACCTTTGGATTTTCGCTTATGATAGCCGAGATTGCAATAGGAAGAAAAACCGGGCTTTCGGCAATAGGCGCGTTTAATAAAATCAGTAAAAAATGGTCGCTTGTGGGTTATCTTGCATCGGTAGTGCCCGCGCTTATACTTCCGTATTATTCGGTTATCGGCGGCTGGGTGATTAAATACCTCGGCGTATTTGTACTCGGCGGTGCCGAATCTGCGGCAAAGGACGGATATTTCGAAGCCTTTATATCCGACGCTTATCAGCCGATTTTGTTCTTCGCCATCTTTATCGCCTTGACGGCGCTCGTCGTTCTTTTCGGTGTAGAGAAGGGCGTTGAAAAGGTCAGCAAAATAATGATGCCCGTGCTCGTCGTGCTTTCGGTCGGAATCGCGCTGTTCGTTTGCATTTCGAACGCGGTGAAGGGAAGCCTTGATGGACTTTGGTATTACCTCAAGCCCGATTTTTCAAACTTCAGCATTATAACCGTCGTTGCGGCGATGGGACAGCTCTTTTATTCAATGTCGCTTGCTATGGGTATTATGATAACCTACGGCTCGTATATGAAAAAGGACGTCAGCCTTGAATCCTCCGCGCATCAGATAGAATTCTTCGATATGGGAATAGCCTTTCTCGCGGGACTTATAATAGTTCCATCGGTCGTCAGCTATTCGGGCATCGAGGGACTTGGTAAGGGTCCCGGTCTTATGTTCGTTACGCTCCCGAAGGTGTTTTACGATATGGGCAGTGTACTCGGTAACGTGCTTGGCGCTGTGTTCTTCGTTTTAGTTCTCTTTGCGGCGCTTACCTCGTCAATATCACTGATGGAAACCGTCGTATCGATAATTCACGACAAATTCCGCATCGAAAGAAAATATACCTGCCTTATCGTGCTCGGCGGGGCGTTTCTGTTGGGGCTTCCCTCGGCGCTCGGCTTCGGGGTGCTCTCGGACGTTACCGTTATCGGTATGGATATCCTAACCTTCTTTGATTTTTTGACCAACAGCGTGATAATGCCGATAGTTGCTATTCTTACCTGCATCGTGGTGTGCTATATTATGAAGCCCGACGCCGTCATCTCGGAGATTTCTCTTACGGGTAAATTCAAGGCGGAAAAAAGTCGGAGGCCAAGCGGTC
>JAZNFU010000156.1:0-5209 GCA_045576135.1 Eubacteriales bacterium | reverse complement strand
TACTCTGCCTCATCATAGATGCCCTCGGACATTCGGCGGATAATTTCTACCTCGTCAACAGACTCAACGCGAAGTCCGAAGTAGGATTCAAGGAAATCTGAATCTATAATAGAGCCGCCGATACCCATACAGATAGAGCCTATCTGAAGATAGGACTTGCCTCTCATAGTAGCCGCCGCAATAGCCGCACGGCCGAAAAGAAGAAGCTTATCGCGTACGTCGTCGGGAATAGTTGTGTCGTCTGCATCCTGCACGTCGTGGCCGTAAATTCCGAAAGCGGGAAGACCCTTCTGTGCGTGCGTCGCAAGAACTGCGGCAAGGTAAACCGCACCCGGACGCTCGGTGCCGTTAAAGCCCCAAACCGCCTTTATGGTGTCCTTGTCCATATCCATCGTTTCCGAGCCGTAGCACCAGCAGGGCGTAACGGTAAGGGTGATATCAACGCCTTCACGGCGGAATTTGTCAGCGCACATAGCCGCCTCGGCAACTCTGCCTATCGTGGTGTCGGCGATAACGACCTTTACAGGCTCGCCGTTGGAATATCTGAGATTCTTTTCGAAAAGCTCCTTTGCGCTTTTCGCCATATTCATAGTCTGCTCCTCAAGCGACTCTCTGACACCCAAAACACCGCGTCTGCCGTCGATGGTCGGGCGGATGCCAATTACGGGATATCTTCCGATAAGTCTTGACTCTGCCATAAAAAAATCCTCCGAAAAATTATTACTTATACTTGTATTATAGTAAAAAAAATAGTATAATACTTGTATAGAATACACTTTTTGTATAACGATATTCGCTTTTTGGAGAATTTATGAAATATTTGGAGCTTATAGAAAAGAAGCAGCACGGAACGCCCGCCTTCCCGATAGAGTACTACTATCTTGACAAAACTCACCCAAGATACGTTATGAGGGCGCATTGGCACAACGAGTTTGAGCTTGTGCGAGTGCTTTCGGGGCGATTTATTGCACAGCTCAATAACGTAAGATACGAGCTTTCTTCCGGTGACTGTCTTTTTATCGAGGGCGGCTGTCTTATGCAGGGGTATCCCGAGGGCGCGCTTTACGAGTGCTTGGTATTTGACCCCATGATGCTTCGCCGTCAGCGTACGGGGGAGGGGGAAAAATACGCCTTTGACGGTATTCCCTCATCCTTCAGCTATAAGAGCTTTATATCGTGCGAGGATACGCCGCTCACCGAGCTTATCGGCGAGCTTTTCCGCTCGGTGCGCGACGGTGGCGAGTTTTGCGAGCTTGAAACCGTCAGCCTTTTGTATAGGCTCTTTTTCGAAATGTACCGCGGCGGCTATATCGTGGGCGAATGCCGAGCGGATACGGACAGAGGGCTTCGCGCGGCTCGCGCGGTGCTTGAATGGATAGAGAAGAATCTCGCCGAGCCTATCTCGCTCTCGCACGTTTCCGAGGCGGTGGGGCTATCCGAAAAGTATATCTGCCGCATTTTTAAGCAATACACCTCAAAGACCGTGACCGAATATATAAACGAGCAGAGGATTGAAAACGCCTGCCTTGAGCTTTCGCACAAGAGCATTACCGAGGCGGCTTTCTCCTGGGGCTTCAACGACCTCAGCTACTTTTGCAAAATTTTCAAGCGCTATATGGGAATGTCGCCGAGCGAGTATAAAAAATTACATATAAAGTAAATAAGAGTTGGCAAAACGACACAAAAAGGAATGCTTCGAGTATAAAAAGCAGATTCCATTTTGTGCCGTTTTGAATTTGGAGGCGTTATATGCCTATAAAAGCACCGTTTGATTTCAGCTCGCCTTGCAGCTTTTTGACGTCAACGCCGCGCACGTCCGTTTTACCCTTTAGAGCAAGTGCGACAGCTGTACCCGCCGCTTCGCCGATACAGCAAACGACCGGCATAATTCTGTATGATGCTTGCGAATGGTGGTCCGAGGAAATACATCTTCCGGCTACGAGCATATTCGAAACGCTCTTTGGGATAAGCGTGCGATACGGAATAGTATAATACTCGCCCGACTTGAAATAGTAGTGGCTCGTGCCGCTGCCCTCGGGATTGTGTATATCCATATCGTAGTTGCAGGCGGCGATGGCGTCGTCGAATTTCGTGAGATTTTTGCAATCTGTCTCGGTGAGTATGTAATCACCGATAATCATACGGCTTTCTCTTATGCCGATTTCGGACGCCGTCATCATAAGAAAGCTGTTATCAAGGCCGTCGGCGTGCCGCTTCATAAAGTCGTATATTTCGTGTACCTGCCGCCGCGCGAGTATTTCGGCTTCTGTCACCTCGGTCGGCGAGGTGGGATTTTTCTTCACCACCCTCGTCGTATTGAAGTGAAGGACGTTCGGTATCGGAGTCTTGAAAACGAGGATGTTTTCGCGCGGATTTATAAGCTCGCCGTTTGCGAGGCTTCGTGCGTGTGCCGCGGCGAGCCTCTCCCGACTTGCGAAAAATTTGTCCGTGTCCACGTTTCCCAAGCGGAAGCACAGCGTCATTGGCTGACACAGATTATCGCCCTCACGCCCGAGTATCGTCGGACAGCCGCAAAGATACGAAAGCTGTGCGTCCCCCGATGCGTCAATGAAATATTCCGCACAAATTTCGACCGTCGCTCCTCTTGCCGCGACGCTCACCGACTCAACCCGTTCATCGCTTTTTTTCGCGCTGAAAAGCTGAGCGTGGAATAATATGCTGACACCCGCCTCGCAAAGCATACAGTTAAGAATGAATTTCAGCTCCTCCTCAAGAAAGCTGTCGCCGTATCGCACGTCGTTACGGAATGCGCCGCGTGCACGAAGGCGGTCGCAGATTTCCTTAAATATTCCGCGAGAGAGTGAAACCCACTCGCCGTCGATTTTGGTAGAGTAGGGCATAAACGGATTGACGAGCGCACCCGTTGCCGCACCGCCGAAGCAATTGGATTTTTCGACGATGATAACGCGCGCGCCGCCTCTTGCCGCGCTGAGTGCCGCCGCCACACCCGCAAAGCCGCCGCCGATTACGGCAAGGTCGTATTTTTCCATAATTTTTCCCCTGAACAGCATTTTTGTTTCATATTATCATAAAACAAACAAATTGTCTTGCACAAATGATAAAAATGCTTGCATAAAAGAAACTTTTATGATAATATTATAGAAAAAAGTGTATTTGGGATATGAAAAATGCAGAGTCTTAAAAGCTTGATTGACCTACTCACAAAGGGGCGGAAAATACATATCAGCATCGTCGACGTCGGGGGAGTGCTTGCCGCCCCAAGCACCGAAATTCCTTTTGAAAACGTAATACATTCGAAGCAATTTTGTAATATAGCGAAATCGACCGAATGCGGCTATAAGCTTTGTCTTTATTGCAAAAAGCTTGCAAACAGCCGCGCGATAAACGAAAAGTCGGCGTTTTTCGGTAGCTGCTTTTACGGAATATATGAGGCGGTCGCTCCGGTGATAATAGGCGGTGCGGTTGTGGCTATCGTATATGTCGGAAACTCCGTCGTCGATGAGAAAAAAACGCGCGGGAGAATAGAAAGGACGTCAAGGCATACGGGTGTCGACGGAAAAGCATTGCTCTCTTATGCGTCCAAATGTGAGCGGGATACGAGCGGCGAGGAGCTGCTCGGTATTGCCGAGATTGTCGGCGATTATTTGAAGATGCTCTACTCACAAGGTGACGGGGAGGGGGCGCGCGGGCATTGGCTCGTCCTTGCTATGAAGCGGCACGCCGAGCAGGAATTTTCCCGAGCGCCGAGCCTTCGTGAGCTTTCGGTGATATACCATAAAAACGAGAAGTATATGGGCAGGCTTTTTGCCGCGAAAACGGGCGTAAGCTATAATAAATATTGCCTTGGAATAAAGCTTGAGGCGGCTGAGCGAATGCTTTTGCAAACTAACGAAAAAATAATTGATATCGCCCTTGAATGCGGCTTTGAAAACGTGTCATACTTTAATAGGAGTTTCAAGGATAGATACGGCACGTCACCCACCGAGCATCGTGAAAATAAGTACTAGTTGCTGACGCACACGTCTTATAGTGACGCTATCGTATCCGTTGTACGAGAAATTCCGAGCAAACACAAATAAGCTACGACGAATAAAAAGTCCCGAACTGTTTTAGTTTCTGTTTTTTGCTCACAAAACTCACAAAATGCAAACCAAAGATAACAAATAGAAACGCTTGACCGAAAAAATCGGCCAAGCGTTTTGTGATTATTGCGAGTTATTTTTTATCAGGATCAAGCGGATACGCATCGAACAGATCCCCTGTGCCATCGTCGTCAGAGTCTGCAAGTGTCGGGTTGGAGTGCATTTTCGCAATTATGGTAAATCTCTTTGGGTTGGTGAGATCATATACCAGTGATACTTCTACCTCTTCGCCGTCATACAGTCTGTCGCCGTCGGTATCCATCTTCGTGGGGTCTGTTGCAATAGACGTTCCGTCCACAGCCACCAAGTTCTTTTCGTACCAATCGGGCAATCCGTCCCCATCCGAGTCAAGCGTTGCGTCGATAATTTTTTCAAATTCCTCAAATCTATCGGAAAGCTCTTCAGCGTCTTCGATGTGTTTGTAAGCATCATAAGAACCGGTAGTCTCTTTTGTGAGCGGCTTCAGATAGCTATCGAAGTATCCGCTTGAGGCAGATGTACCGAGTCCTATAGTCCAAACTTGAACGTTTGCGTTTTGAGCCTTGGTTATCGAAGCATCCTTTTTAGAGGTATCAGCTGTGTCGCCGTCACTCAAAACTATCATAATTCTCATAGTATCCGAGGAAGCTGTGTACAGATCTATACCTTTATCTATCGCTTCGAACATATAAGTTCCGCCGCTTGATTTGAAATATGAGGATGAGAGATAGGTTTCGGCAACAGTGGGTGTCATAAATCCGCTGCCCAATACGGTCGTAGAGTTTTCAAAGCGAACGATTCCAACCTTTGCATCGGTAGGTACGGCTTGTACAAGCGCTTGTGCGGCGGTAATGCGTTTATTACTCGGGTCATTCCAATCCATACTTCCGGAGTCGTCGATTACGAGGACTATTTCAAGATTTGTGTAAAGCGTGTCGCCGATTTCCCATACCTCAACCCACATATCTTGATTTTCGTATACTCTTCTGTCAATAAGGATGAAGGATCCGAACTCTGTTGTGGTTGCACTTGCAACGTTGCCGTTGACCGTGGTGGGCAGGGGAATGAGAGTCTTCATTCCGTTAAGTCGGATCGTAGCCATGTCG
>JAZNFU010000155.1:0-2097 GCA_045576135.1 Eubacteriales bacterium | reverse complement strand
TTGCAATTTTGTAAGCTTTAGTGTAAAATATAGACAAGGGATAGTTCCCATTCAAAAACGGAGGAATTTATAATGATCAAATTATTTATCGGTGGCAAAGGCTCAGGAAAAACAAAGGCACTTATCGAGCTTGTTAACAGTGCGGCAAACAGTTCTGCAGGTTCTGTTGTATGCATTGAGAAAGGTACTCATCTTAAGCTTGATATTACATATAAAGCCCGACTTATAGATTCCGATGATTATAGCGTAGCAAGTGCGGAAGCTCTTTACGGATTCGTATCCGGAATACTCGCTTCCAATAACGATATTACGGACATTTTCGTAGACGGCGTTCTTAAGATTTGCGACGTTGCAGGCTTCGTTTCCATTCTGCCCAAGCTTGAGGCTATTGCGAAGGACGTAAATCTCGTTATGACCGCTTCTATTCCGGTTGAGGAATGCCCTGCGGAAATCAAGAAATTCGCTTAACCGCTTACAAAATAATAAGAGCACTTACGGGTGTTTACGAGCTTTTTCGTACCCATAAGTGCTCTTTTTTGCTTATATACCGAATGCCACGACGGCGAGCCGTTTAGCCGCACGGGGCAGAGAAGCGATATAAGCGTACTCCTTCGGCGAGTGAATCCACGCACCCTCCGTACCGAACGAATCAATAGCGGGGATTCCGTGCTGTGACATATCAGCTGCGTCAGAGCCGCCGTTTCCGCGCGCGCTTTTTATTCTCGGAAGTCCCGCCTCTTCGAATATTTCATTAACTCTTTCGTAAAGCTTTACGTTTTTATCAGATAAGGGCATATTAGTTCTGTAACCGCTTTTCGTAACCTTACAGCTGCTGCCCTCTATATACGAGGTAGAGGCAATTCTTTCTATCTCTTTTTCGACCGTGCGAAGATCGTCGTCATTAAGATATCGGACGTTCACCTTAAACGTACATTTATCGGGAACGGTATTTACCGTCGTGCCGCCGCTTATCATACCGCAGTTGCAGGTAATTCCGTTTCTGTCCTTGAAGCGCTCAAGCTCAAGTATTTTATGCGCCGCCTCGGCTACCGCGTTAACACCTGTAAAGCAAAGAGAGGAGTGCACCGCAAGTCCGGTTATTTCAAAGGTGTAGGTTACTATTCCTTTCCTCTCGACGACGATAGAGCCGGCGTGTCCCTCGGTATTCAAAAATCCAACGCAGCCCTTTGCCATTTGCGCCATAAACTCAACCGTACGCTTATCGCTGTAAAGGCTTCCGCCCTCCTCGTCACTCTGAAGAATCAGATAAACGGGGCGTTTTTTATATCCTATATTATGAAGCGCTTCCATTGCCATAAGCGCCGCAACGACACCCCCCTTGCAGTCAAGAACGCCCGGACCGAATATTTTACGCTCACAGAAGGGAACGCTCTCGTCCTCAATGTGCACGGCTGGCACGCCAAAGCTTCCGATGGGATGTACGGTATCCATATGCCCCGAGAAGCATATCGGTGCCGCATCCGAGCCCTCGTTCATTTTAATACATATAGCGTCACCGGATATATTTTCCTCGTGAACGACCACGCTCCAGCCGAATTTTTTTGCGTAATCTATTATATATTTTCCGACAGCATCGACTCCCGCTTTACTTGAGGTGGGACTTTCTATATTGCAAACGTCCTCGAAAATACCGATATATTTCTCAGTAAGTGCATCAATTTGCGACATTAGCTTCTCGTAACTCATTTTTCCTCGTTTTCTTTTACCGACCGCACGGCAAAAAGCTGTCATTTTTATAAAATTATACTCCAAAAGTCCAAGATTGTCAATACGAGCGTAGCAATAAAAGAATAAAGGCATAAACTGATATCGAGGTTCAGAATTTTCTGACCAAGAAAATAAATGAGGAGAAGTTACAATGCAAGATAACAGAAATACATCTTCTTTCTCCTGCGACGGTAGAGGCACCGTTTGTATCGACACCCACCGCGTGCTTGACGGATGCCGTGACAGAGATTGCTTTGAAGATGTACGGGTATATCTTACCGAGTTTGGAGAGGAAACCGTAGCCGCGGCAACGAGCATAAGAGCAAGATGCTCAATGCTTCTTTGCGCGTACGTCGGCACGGACGAGGT
>JAZNFU010000154.1:0-5422 GCA_045576135.1 Eubacteriales bacterium | reverse complement strand
GAGGAAACGGGCATTTACGTTCCCGTGTGCAGCGACGGCGGTATAGTTTACGACCACCACATCACTCTTGCACTCGCTATGGGCGCTGACTTTGTTATGCTCGGCAGATACTTTGCAAGATTTGACGAAAGCCCCACACCCAAGATTATGGTTAACGGTCAGTACGTTAAGGAGTATTGGGGCGAGGGCTCTAACAGAGCGAGAAACTGGGAGAGATACGACCTTGGCGGCAAGGCAAAGCTTAACTTCGAGGAGGGCGTTGACTCCTACGTTACCTACGCAGGCTCTCTCCACGACAACGTTGAAAAGTCGCTTTACAAGGTTAAATCCACTATGTGCAACTGCGGAGCTATCACCATTCCCGAGCTTCAGGAAAAGGCAAAGATGACTCTCGTTTCGGCTACAAGTATCGTTGAGGGCGGTTACCACGACGTAATGCTTCGTAGCACCACCGCCGTTAAATAATTTTCGGGGATGTGCATTTGGGCGCAACCGAAAACGACCGAGGGTGGCTTGAAAACTAAAGAGCTAATAATTCGAGGTATACTATTTAAGGTTGAAATTCTCCGAATTTCTCGTTTATAACGAGGTCGTTTTCTATCCGCGTTTTCCTCCCTCGATGTACCCTCGTACATCTCACGGTCGGAAGAACCCGAATTTTCGCTCCAAATCCCCTATCCCCGAGGAACGATTGGATGTGCATTTGGGCGCAACCGAAAACGACCAATACGTTCGTTCCAAATCCCCTATCCCCGAGGAACGATGGGCCGTGCATTTGGGCACCGTCGAAAACGACCGAGGATAGCTTCAAAAAAATAGAATAAAAATCGGGACTGTCATATACGGCAGTCCCGAGCAGATTACAAAGGAATTCACAAGATGAATACGGTATTTATTCCGGCGGGGTACAAATCCCCCCTTGACGTATATAAAACCCAAAAGGCGATAGCCTTTATAAAGCAGACCTTTCAGCAAAAGCTCTCTGCGGCACTAAATCTGAAGCGTGTCAGCGCGCCGCTTTTCGTAACCGAGTCGTCGGGTCTTAACGATAACCTCAACGGTCACGAGCGTCCCGTAAGCTTCGATATTCCCGCTGTCGGTGAGTGCGCTCAGGTCGTGCATTCGCTCGCAAAATGGAAGCGCCTTGCGCTGAAGAATTATCACTTCTACGTCGGCAACGGTCTTTACACGGATATGAACGCTATTCGTCGTGAGGAGGAGCTTGACAATATACATTCGATATACGTTGACCAATGGGACTGGGAAAAGGTTATAACCGAAAAAGAGAGAACTCTCGACTATCTTAAGCAAACGGCGCAAACAATTGTTGACGTAATATGCGATACTAACGAGGCTTTGGGCAAAGCATTCCCCGAGCTTTGTGTTAAAATCGAGAGAAAAATGTCAGCCGTTACGACGCTTGAGCTTGAAAAAATGTATCCCGACTTGACCCCCGAGGAGCGTGAAACAGAGTACGTTAAGCTACATAAAACCGCGCTCGTTATGCAAATCGGCGGCAAGCTGAGGGATGGCAGCGTGCACGGCGGCAGAGCGCCCGACTATGACGATTGGGAGCTTAACGGCGATATTATCTTCTATAACGAGCTGCTCGGACGCGCCTTTGAGATTTCCTCTATGGGCGTTCGCGTTGATGCGAATTCTCTTTCCCGTCAGCTTGAGGAGCGCGGGTGCAACGAGCGCCGCGAGCTTCCGTTCCACAAGATGCTTCTTGCGGGTGAGCTTCCGCTTACCGTGGGCGGCGGTATCGGTCAGTCGCGTCTTTGTATGCTTATGATGGGTACGGCGCATATCGGCGAGGTACAGTCGAGCATTTGGGACAGCGAAACGCATAGAATATGCGAGGCTGCGGGAATAAGACTGCTTTGATAAGCAAATCGAAAACAATGAAAAATTTTCAAAAAATATTGACTTTATGTGCATATTTTTGATAAAATTAAATTGCGAAGCATATTATTGTATGGTAACTTCGGCAAAATAAACTAAACGGAGGATTTTGTTATGGATCTCAAAAAGATTTTTCCGCTTTCCTTTAAGTACGTTAAGGATATCACCAACCTTATAATCGGAATAATCATTTACGTAGTGCTCGGCGCTATCGGCGGTGTTCTTATCGGACTCGTTCCGATTGTCGGCTTGATTATCGGCGGTTTGCTTGATTTGTATGTTGCAATCGGCGTAGTTCTGCTTATACTTGCTTTCCTTAAGATTATAAAGTAAGGATTTATTAAACGATTAAAACGTAAAAAGAGTGATGCTATCAAAAACGGTAGCTTCACTCTTTTTCGTATGGGGTTCATCCAAATCCTCGTCACAAGGTTATATTTCTTCTATTTTTATAAGGCTGGTCGTACCCGACTCGCCTGAGGTATTTCCTCCGGTGATAACGACCTTATCCCCCTCGCTGAGCGAAAGCGTGCGCTTCGCGATGCTCTTTGCCATATAGAAAAGCACGTCGGTCGAGGTGTATTTTTCGCACATTGCCGGTATAACGCCCCAAGAGAGCGCGAGTCTGTGCCAGGTTCTTTCGTTCGTCGTAAGACCTATAATCGCAACGGGTGGGCGGTGACGGGATATCATTCTTGCCGTCATACCCGAAAGCGAGCAGGCAACTATTGCCTTTGCCGAGAGGTCAATCGAGACGCCGCAGGTCGAGTGCGATATTGCGTCAACCGAGTTCTTTATCTGGAATTCGGATGAATAGAGGCGTTTTTTATAATTGATATTGTTCTCGGTGGTTTCGGCGATTTTCGCCATCGTTTGAAGCGCTAAAATCGGATATTTGCCCGCGGCCGTTTCGCCTGAGAGCATAATTGCGCTAGTGCCGTCGTAAACCGCGTTTGCCACGTCGGATATCTCGGCTCTTGTCGGTCTTGGGTTATTTATCATCGACTCAAGCATCTCGGTTGCGGTTATTACTCGCTTGCCGAGAAGTCTGCACTTTGTTATGAGCTTTTTCTGTATCGCGGGGAGCTGTTCAAACGGCACCTCAACGCCCATATCTCCTCGCGCTATCATTATGCCGTCGCAATATCCGCAAATTTCTTCTATATTATCAAATCCCGATTGATTTTCAATCTTCGCGATAAGCTCTATATCGGCACCGCCAAGATTTGAAATATACTCGCGGACGTCAATAAGGTCTTCCTTAGAGGAAACGAACGAACAAGCGATGTAATCAACGCCGTGAGCAAGACCGAAAGCAATATCCTCTTTGTCGGCATCCGAAAGATATTCCTGCTTCATAACCTTACCGGGAAAGCTCATACTCTTTCTGTCAGAAAGCTCGCCGCCCGAGGTGACAGTACAGATTATGTTGCTGCCATCTATTTTCTCAACCTTAAATGACAAAAGACCGTTATTCAAAAGAATTATGTCGCCCGTGGACAGCTCTCGGCAAAGATTTTTGTAGCTTACCGAAACACGATTGCTATCACCCACTATATCCTCGGTTGTAAAGGTAAAGGAGTCCCCCTCTGCGAGCGTTATTTTACCGTCCGTGAAGGTCTTTATCCTGTATTCGGGGCCCTTGGTGTCGAGCATTATCGCAATAGGAAGTCCGAGCGAGGCTCTCACCTCTTTTATGAGATTGATACGTTTTTCATGGTCTGCGTGCACACCGTGCGAAAAATTCAGTCGTGCGACGTTCATACCCGCCCGACAAAGTCCTATAAGCACCTCGCGGCTGTCGCTCGCAGGGCCTATGGTACAGACGATTTTAGTCTTTCTCATTTTTATCTCCCGTTAAATAAATTGCTTTTATATTTTAGCACGAATTTTGCTTGATATACACGCCGCGCTCTCAAAAAACGCACTTCGATATGCGCGGATCAGGCAGTTTTTTTATTGAAAAAGCTTGTTAATGAAAACAATTATTGTCTTTTTTGCACTTTTGTTTTAGATTTCACTGTCCCAAGTGGGTATATCCTTGAGCTTGCTCCAAACGAATTTACCCATATTTAAGCCGCCGAGGTCGTTGAGGTGTATGCAGTCAACTTGATAATCGAGAGCTTTAACTCTTCCATATCCCAAGCCGCTATCGCACATTACGTTTATAACCGGAACGCCGTTAAGCTTTGCCGTGCGCTCGATTATTTCAGCGAATTCAAAGTGCGGAATTTTTCTTTTTGGGTCGAGATGCTCCGGCGTTCTGTTGTTGCTGGCTATCATAATGATAACGACTATCTGCGCCTTCGTGTTTTCTTGAAGGTAGCGTATACATTGATTAAAGCAGCCGCAGAAGGATTCGTCGTCAGTGTCGTATATGCTTCCGACGTTGCCGCCCTCGTTGGGTAATACCTCAAGTGTAATTAAATCTGCCTCCGCCTTGCCGTCATCAAGGTTCATAACTGCTCGCTTTACGTTACCCTTACCGTATCCGTCGGGTGTCAGGCATCCACCGGGAATGCCGAGATTTACAACCCGAAGCCCCGAAAGCTTTTCAACTACGGGCACGTACTTTCCTTGCTGTACGCTCGTCATCGACGTGCCGTACGCATACCATAGCTTTCCATTCCAATGATTTTCCATACGTCCTCCAAAAAAGATTATAAGCTTTCCATAGCCGAGCGCTGTGCATCGTCCATTTTGCTCTTTTCGTCAAACACTCTTTCGGTGTCCTCGATTTTTTTATAAGCCTCGTAATATCTCTTACCGAATTCCATAAGCGATTCGTGGTTGAAGTGGAGTCTGTCGGGGCGCGAGGTGAGTCCTGCCGCCGATACGAATTCGGTGCGGTGCGTGCTTTTTGCGAAATCGAGGAGTGCCTCGTTTATATAAGGATAATTCGTGAGCATATTCGCGGGATCTCTCTCTTTCAAAAAGTCGCCGAGTCCGCCGACGATAAGCGGAATATTTTCCGCGTCAAGCTCACGCCGCAAAGCCGCCATAAGCGCGGCTATTTTATTTCGGTAGTGCGGATAAAGGCGCGGCTCGCAGTCCGCCTCTCCCTGATGCCAAAGAATTCCGACCAGGTGCGATGTGCGAAGGGCAAGCTTGGTCAAATACACCGCGTTATCAAAGAGCAAGCCTCCCTCGCGCCATTGGTCAATCGACGTGCCGCCGTCGGCGCAGGGGATAATTCCAACCTCGACGTCCCGGTGTTCCTCTGCGTATGCCGCGGCAAAGCTCTCGGCAAGACAGGTGCCCGAAAAGGGTCTGTCGGGATTTACGGGGCGGTACATCGGCTGCCAGCGTCCGTTGCGCAAAACCTGAAGCCTGCCACCCATATTGTCAAGCGGCGCCGCCGTGTCCATATCACCTCTGCCCGCCATATTCGACTGTCCTATGATAAGAAATGAATGTATCATAAAATTCTCCGATTTAGAAAAATTCTTCCTCAAGCATAGCGCAAAGCGCGTGGTATACGGGCAGGTGAAGCTCCTGCACCTTGTAGGTTTCGCAT
>JAZNFU010000153.1:0-3768 GCA_045576135.1 Eubacteriales bacterium | reverse complement strand
CGCGCCTTGAAAAGGGAGCTTTGGAGAAGATCAGAAAGCAGATGTAAAAGGGAGCAACTTAGAAGAGAGAACAAATCGGTTTTCATAGCCGAAATGTTCTCTCTTTTTTGTTAGGCGATATATTATCGCTTTGCTCCAATGCGATATGATATAAATCCCCTCACGCCCCGCAGGGCATATCGCAAGGCGTAGCCTTATATCGCTCCCGAAGGTAATATCACAAATCCCCGGGGGGATTTATATCGCTGCGTGTTCTCCGTTAAGGATAACACGCTAAAGCACGACTGTTTTTTGTATTTGATAGCATACCCGATGGACAAAGGTCAAGTGCGCCCTGAGCGCAGGAAGATTTGCTTATATTCAAGCGGCGTGTAGCCGCATCTTTTTTTAAAGGTTCTCGCAAAATAGTTGTAGTCCGAAAATCCGACCGCGGCGGCTATATCGGCAAGAGGTGCGGTGTCGTGCAAAATCAGCCTTTTTGCCTCGGATATGCGAAGCTCGATGGCGTAGTCGATAATCGAGCGCCCCATTGAATTTTTAAAAATCGTGTCGCAGTAAATCGGCGAGAAAAAGGTGTATTCACCGATGTCGCGAAGCGTTATTTTCTTCGATAGATTTTTGTGGATATAGCCGATTATTTTTCTTACGGTTTCGGGCAGATTTTCGCTCTCGCGATTGCTCATCAGCGTTTTCAGCATACAAACGGCGAGCGGGGATAGAGTGGTTTCTATATCCGGATAGAATTTTTTTATGAGCTCGTCGATGAGCGCTACCTGCATCACTATCTCGTTGGTAACCGCCCCGGGCATATAGAGCGGCAGGTCGATTTTATCATCGCAGGTGAAATTAAGGCTGACGTAATCAAACGCGCCGCACGCTTCCTCTCTGGCGCGGGTCGAGTCGGGCGGTATCAGTATAATATCACCGCCCGTGAGGGTGATTGACTTTCCGTTTACCGTGTATTCAAGGCACCCACCGAGCACTAAGGTAAGGTCGTAATAGTATATCGTATTCTCGGGCATAAGTATTCCGCTTTTTCCGCGATTGTGCCTTGCGTAAGTGATTTTTAGACCGTTCATATTAATATTATGCTACTTTCTTCTTTCAAAGTTAAGATTTTTCATTGAATTGGATTAAAAATGTGCTATCATTAATATAGCACCTTTTGGTGCAAATGTCAACTGATAGGAGTAAAATATGATAAAGCTTTCGGCTTTTGCTGACGAGGCATCACCATCGCTCGACGGTCAGATAGCGGCGCTTTTGCGTAACGGCATCAGCTACGTGGACGTCAGATCTATTGAGGGAAAAAACGTTCTTGATTTTACACTTGAGGAGGCGGCGGAGTATAACGCCAAGCTTCGCGCGGCGGGAATTCGGGTGTATTCTATCGGCTCGCCGATAGGAAAGGTTGAGCTTTCCTGCGACTTCGAGGAGTATCTCGGACGCGCGGCGCATATTTGCGAGATTGCAAAGGCGTTTGAAACCGACAGGGTGAGAATGTTCAGCTTCTTTGAAGCGTACGAGGACGAGGCGCGCGTTATCGACTATCTTAAGTCGCTCGTTGCCGTCGCGGATAAGTACGGCGTTAAGTTCTATCACGAAAACGAGAAGAAAATATTCGGAGATACCGCAGACAGAACCGCACGAATTCTCGACGCTGTTCCGGGACTTCATTCGATTTACGACCCGGCAAACTTCGTAGAGGTTGGAGAAAACATGGAATACGCTATGAAGCTTTTGCACGCCAGATGCGAGCATTTCCATATAAAAGACGTAATAAGAGAAACCGGAGAGCTCGTGCCTGCGGGATTTGGCGACGGTATGCTTCGCGAGCTTGTAGAGAGGATTGACACGAGTGCACCCGAAATGGTACTCACTCTTGAGCCTCATCTTGCGATTTTTGAAGGCTACGCGGCAATCGATAGCACAGAAATGAAAAATAAATTCACATACGCCACCAACGGCGAGGCGTTTGACGCGGCGGTTAGTGCGCTCAAGGGAGTACTCACCGAGGTTGGCTATACCGAAAAGAACGGAGGATACGTTAAATGAAAGCAGGTCTTAACCTTTACTCGCTCAGAACGATGATATCAACCGAGGAGGATTTTCTTGGCGTAGCGCAAAAGCTTCGCGATATGGGATATTCCTACCTTCAGTATTCGGGTGCGGAGTTCGCGCCTGAGAGGATCAAGCGCGTCAGTGAGGCGTCGGGACTTCCCGTAACTCTCACGCACGTTCCGGCTGACAGAATTCTCAACGACACCGAGAGGCTTATGGCTGACCACTACGTCTTCGGCTGTAAGAATATCGGTCTTGGCTCTATCGCCCCCGCGATGATAGTCGACGAGGATAAGCTTAAGGATTATATCGAAAAGCTCAACGCGGCAGCGGAATTGATGCACCAAAACGGCTTTGGCTTCTATTGCCACCATCATCACTACGAGTTCTACCGTCACGGTGGTGAAACGGTATTTGATTACATACTCAAAAACGCGCCGTATATCAATTTCACTCTCGATACCTATTGGGTGCAGTACGGCGGTGCGAACATCTTGGAGTTCCTCGATAAGTTCCGTGGCAGAATAGGCTGCGTTCACCTTAAGGACTACAAGATTGAGCGTCCTGCCGCCGCGACGGATGAGGTCAGCCTCGTTCCAAGATACGCTGCTGTAGGCGACGGACTCCTCGATATGAAAGCAATAGTTGACAAAATGACGGCTCTTAACACCAAATATTACTTCGTTGAGCAGGACGACGCTTGTACGGCGTACGAGAATCCTCTTGCTGAGGTTGAAAAAAGCATAAAGTATATTACGAGGGAGCTTTGATATGGAAAGGGTAAGATACGGTATAATAGGTATCGGAGTTCAGGGTACTTATTACAACAGCACGATTTTCGATAAGGGTATTGCAAAGGATGCGGTCGTCACGGCGATGTGCGATATCGACGAGGGAAAAATCACGGCGATGAAGGAGAAAACCTCAAATAAGGACGTAACCTATTTCACCGATTACAAGGCTATGCTTGACAGCGGACTTTGCGATGCGGTTTTGATTGAGGTTCCGCACTATCAGCATCCCGAAATGGTTATGGAATGTCTGAAAAGAAATATCAACGTAATCTGCGAAAAACCCGCGGGAGTTTATACCAAGCAGGTAAAAGAGATGAATGCGGCGGCGAAGAAGTCGGGCGCACTTTTCGGTATGATGTTCAATCAGCGCACAAACCCGATATACAAGAAAATGCGCGAGCTGGTTATGGCGGGTGCGGTTGGAAAAATCCAGCGTGTTACTTGGATTATCACCACTTGGTACCGCACGCAAACCTATTACAACAGCGGCGGTTGGCGTGCTACCTGGCGTGACGAGGGCGGCGGAGTCCTTATCAATCAGTGCCCACACCAAATCGACCTTATATCCTGGATTGTCGGTGAAAATCCCTCTGCCGTGCGCGGATTTTGCCATTACGGAAAGTGGCACGATATCGAGGTTGAGGATGACGTTACCGCATATCTTGAGTATGCAAACGGTGCAACCGGCGTATTCATTACCACAACGGGTGAAGCCCCCGGCACTAACCGCTTTGAGATAAGCGGCACACTCGGTAAGCTCGTGTGCGAGGGTGGCAAGCTTAAGCATTTTAAGAATTCGGATGATACGCAGGAATACATCTATAATTCGGGTGAGTTTTCCTCCAAAATCAAGACCGAGGAATGCGAGATTGAAATATCCGAGCCTGATCCTGCACACAGCGGAATAATCAAT
>JAZNFU010000152.1:0-3241 GCA_045576135.1 Eubacteriales bacterium | reverse complement strand
GCAGGACTTTCGGCGTGTGTGATAGTATCTCCGACGCGCGTATCGCCGACGGTTTTTATCGAAGCCGTGATATAGCCAACCTCACCCGCGGTAAGAACGTCTGCGCGGCGAAGTCCAAACGGCTCCATCGTGCCGACCTCTACCACCTCGAACTCACTTCCCTGCGCCATAAGCTTTATCTTATCGCCCGCCTTTATCGTGCCGTCGAAGACTCTGATATATACGACGACACCGAGATACGAGTCGTAATGAGAATCAAAAATCAATGCCTTGAGCGGCGCGTTTATATCACCGCTCGGCGCGGGAATATCGGTTATTATCTTTTCAAGCACATCCTCGATATTTATGCCGTTTTTAGCGGAAACAGCGGGACAGTCCTCGGCGAGAATGCCTATAATGTCCTCTATTTCACGGCGTGCACCCTCTATATCAGCGGAGGCGAGGTCTATTTTATTTATTACCGGCAGAATTTCAAGGTCGTTGTCGATAGCGAGATACGCGTTGGCGAGTGTCTGTGCCTCTACGCCCTGCGTCGCATCCACGACGAGCAACGCGCCCTCGCAAGCGCAAAGAGAACGCGAAACCTCGTAACCGAAGTCGACGTGACCTGGAGTATCTATGAGATTGAACTCATACTCCTCGCCCGCTTTGGATACGTAATTAAGCTTAACCGCGCGCGCCTTTATGGTTATTCCGCGCTCACGCTCAAGCTCCATATTGTCAAGGAGTTGTTCTTCCATCTCTCTTGTCGATACGGTTCTCGTCTTTTCGAGTATTCTATCCGCAAGGGTGGATTTTCCATGGTCAATATGAGCTATAATTGAAAAATTCCTTATACGTTTTTGCTTATCCGTCACTTTTCTGTCCCAAGGCTTACGCCTGTGCTATCCTTTTCGTTGCTGTTTCGTAGTTTTTGATTTTTTCATCGAGATTTTCTTTATCGTCGTCGTGAGCGAGTATATATATCTTTATTTTCGGCTCGGTGCCGGAGGGGCGAACTATGATTTTATCCCCATTTTCGAGAGTATAATAGAGCACGTCGGAGCTTGGCTGTCCTGTTTTTGACGTGTCGCCGTCAACCGAGGTAACGACTCCCGTCATATAATCGGCATACGAGCTAACGCGAACATTTGCAAATTCCAACGGTACGTTTTCGCGCAGAGCGCTCATAACCTTGCGGCGACGCTCAATGCCGTCAAGTCCCTCCATATATATATCGACCGTGCGCTCGGCGTAATATCCGTACCTTTCGTAAAGCGCCTCGAGCGCATCGGAAAGCGTCATACCGAGCTTCTTATAATATGCGGTCATCTCAAGGATTATCATTGCTCCCTCTACCGCATCCTTATCTCTTGCATAGGTTCCGAGAAGATATCCGTAGCTTTCCTCAAAGCCGAGCAAAAAGCCGTCGCATTTTCCCTTTGCCTCGTAATTCTTTATGACCTCGCCGATAAATTTGAAGCCCGTCAGAACGTCGTGCATTATTACGCCGTTTGACTTTGCTATTTTATCAGCCATATCGGTAGAAACGAGGCTCTTTACGCAATACGCGCCGTCAGGAAGTCCGCCCTCGGCCTTATGCGCTCTTATCGAATAATCGAGCAGCAGAGCGCCCATTTGGTTTCCGGTAACGGTTGTGAAGCCGCCATCCTTCGTCCTCGCCATAACTCCGACTCTATCCGAATCGGGATCGGTAGCTATAATCAGGTCGGAGCCGACTCTGTCAGCTATTTCGATGCCGAGCTTGAAGACGTCGGCATATTCGGGATTCGGTTTCTTGACGGTGGGAAAGTTACCGTCGGGAGTCATTTGCTCTGCAACGGTGTAAAGATGCCTAAGTCCGCGCCTTTTAAACACCTCGGGCACGAGTCTGTATCCCGCGCCGTGAAGCGGCGTATATACTACGCGTAAGGTGTCCGCAACCTCGGATATCACCCCATCGTATATCGAGGTTTTTAAGACCGCGTCAATATATTTTTCGTCAAATTCGAAGGAAAGCTCAACGATTGACCCATCCGCAACGGCTGAATCGTAATCCGCAATCCCCGTCATATCGAGTACGTCGAATTTATCACGCTCGCGAGAAACGATTTTTGCCTGTTCGGGACTTATCTGCGCTCCATCCTCCCAATAAGCCTTATATCCGTTATACTCCTTGGGGTTGTGCGATGCCGTGATGTTTATTCCCGCGGCGGTGCGAAGCTCTCTGACAGCAAAGGAAAGCTCCGGTGTCGGACGAAGCGAATCAAAGATATACACCTTTATTCCCGCGCCCGCAAGCACTGCGGCGCTGACCTTGGCAAAAAGCTCAGAGTTGTTTCTTGAATCGTACGCTATAACGACGCCCGAAGCTTCTCTGCCCTCGGATTTTATAAGAGAGGCTATTCCTCTGGTCGTATGAGCTACGGTAAAGCGGTTCATACAGCCGATGCCCATATACATATCCGAGCGAAGTCCCGCCGTTCCAAAGGTCATATGCGAGGAAAATCTAAGCTCCTTTATATCCTCTTTATCGCGTATTGACAAAAGCTCGCCGCGCTCCGCATCGGTAAGCGCGTCCGAGGCGAGCCATCTTTCGTATTCCGAATTATAGTTTTTCATAATTCTCCCTTTAGTAAATTTTCGCACTATTGGCGACGAGAGTTTTTCACTCGCCGTCGATACTTTCAAGAGCTCTTGCAAGCTGGTCAGGGCAAGAGGTGGATTTCATACCGCACTTAATTCCCTTCAAGCGACGTATTGCCTCGTCCTTGTGCATTCCGCGAACGAGCGTTGCCACTCCAAAGGTGTTTCCGGGACAGCCGGACACGAAGGAGCAATCGGTTATTATACCGTTATCATCAAGCTCTATATGAATCGCTCTTGAGCAGGTGCCTTTAGTTTTATATTCTATAGTCTTCATAAATTATTCCTCTTTATTCCAAGTTTTTATACATTCCAACGACTACCGTATCCGCAAAGAAAAGCGAAAGATACACGAGCATTGCCGAAAAATCGCGCTCGTCGTCACGCAAAACGAGCGAATAATATATCTTCGGCTCGCCATCCTCTATAACGCGGCAGGTATTGACTCTGTAAACGCTGTGACCGTATGCCGATGCGGCAAAAATCAAATCCGAAAGCTGACAGTCCGAGTCGGCAAGGTGCCGTATTTCAAGATATCTGTCATCCCCTGCATCACGGCTCGGCACGGAGTAGGAGCGCGACAGCATTGCATATTTCATATTCGCGCTCCCATCAC
>JAZNFU010000151.1:0-2166 GCA_045576135.1 Eubacteriales bacterium | reverse complement strand
GCTGTTACTCCGCCAACTATCTAATCGGACGCAAGCTCATCTTCCAGCGATAAATCTTTGATGGTTGCACCATGCGATGCTGCCATTTCATGCGGTATTAGCAACTGTTTCCGGTTGTTATTCCGCACTGGAAGGTAGATTACTCACGCGTTACTCACCCGTCCGCCACTAAGAAGAGTACCGAAGCACCCTTCTCCGTTCGACTTGAATGTGTTATGCACGCCGCCAGCGTTAATCCTGAGCCAGGATCAAACTCTCTAAAAAAATTGTATATCAAATGTCCTCATGGACACTCAACATCTTCTTAGAGCTTTTTACTAGCTATCTTTTTTACTTTTTGAGTTTCTTTTTTCAAAGTGTATTAACGAGATCTCTGCACTTTTCAGTGCTCGAAATTTCATGTTGTTCAATTTTCAATGAGCAATTTTTGCGCTCCCGAGGTCGCCCTCGTTTTGTGCGCTTGTCTATTATACCAAAGCAAAATCAAATTGTCAAGCGATTTTTAAAAATTCTTTTATTTATTTTATAAATAAGGAAAGATTTCTATATCAAATAAGGCTAAAAGACGACGTTACATGCAAGGTGACTCTCTGAAAAAGCTTTTCTACCTATAATGCAGGGAAACACACACGCCTATGCTCGTTGCGCATATTATATCAATAAAGAAAATTACGAGTGAAACACAATTCGACATTTTTCGCTTTCGATATATTGACAAACGTAATTTATATGTGCTATACTCAAATCACAGATTATCATTTATTATAGGAGAAAGGCAATGACACTCTGCGAAGAACTCTATTTTGAGATCACACTCACGGGCACAAAGTCCGAGCTGAAGAAATTTGTTTCTTACTTAAAATCAGGTGAGCTCGATGAATTCTTTGAGATCACATCCGATTATATCAGCTATGACGATGAATTCGATACAGCATCTGCCGAGATAGAAACAAGAATTATCTTTTCCAACGATGACTACGGCATTGAGATAGACGAGTTTGACACCGACGAATTTCTCGAGGTTTTCTGTAAAGCGGCAAAGAATCTCGATGTCCGCGGAAATCTCTATGACATAGACGACGAGGAATACTCCTTCATCAGCGAGAAGGGCGACTCATATTATCTCAACGCAAAGAGAACCTCGCGGTTCAATGACGAGCTCGACGAGAAGGCTCGCGAAGAAGATATGTACGAGGATTGATGCAAAAAAACGAACAAAAAGCACACCGCATAAAACGATAACACAAGCGGTATGCTGAAGAGAAAAAGTGTGCAACGTATCACGGTTGCACACTTTTCTTTTTTTGTTTTTTTACTGCTTTGGAAGAGTAACGGTAATTATTTCGAGTTCTCCTTCAACACTTACTTTTCCTTCTCCTGCAGGGATGAAATACGTGTCACCGAGAGTGATTTTTTCGCCGTTTATTTTACCATTTCCATTAACGCAAGTAATGGACATAAACGAGTCTTTTTCTACATTAAAGTCTATTTTTGCAAAGTTAAGTTTATATTTTCTGGTTTCAAAGTATTCGCAAATTCCGATCAAGCTATCGTCGTTTTTGTCAAACTCGCGTACTTCATACGGCTCAAGCAACGACACCTTCATAGCCTTATCAACATGGAGCTCGCGCAGATTTCCATCCTTATCACGGCGCATGTAGTCGTATAGTCTGTATGTAAGAGTGCTATTCTGCTGTATCTCAAAGATCACCACTCCCGCGCCTATAGCATGGATCGTGCCGGAGGGAATGAAGTAGACATCGCCGCGCTTTACCTCCTTGAAGGAAAGGAGCTCTTCGACCGACCCATCAGAAACAGCCTTGGCAAACTCATCCGCCTCGCACTTATGCTTAAGACCCATGTAAAGACCCGCTCCCTCATCTGCCTCAACAACATACCACATCTCGGTCTTTCCAAACTGTCCTTCATTTTCAAGAGCATACTCGTCAGACGGATGCACCTGGACGGATAGCTTATCCTTAGCATCAATAAACTTGGTCAAAACGGGAAACGCATGGAACTTCTGTGCAGCACTTCCCCAGCTCTCCTTTGGGAACGCCTCGCCCATTTCTCTGCCGTCCGCGATCTTCGCTTCTCCGCCCGTGGTAAAGGAGAGCTCCCAACTCTCGGCGATCCTATCCTTCTCTGACTCCTTACCGTATCTTC
>JAZNFU010000150.1:0-6217 GCA_045576135.1 Eubacteriales bacterium | reverse complement strand
AAATATTTTCCGTTTTTGCAAGACTTATCAAACGTCAAGGTAAGAGAATCCTCATAGCTTTCGGAATATTCGGTTGCCTTTTTATAGGTTTCGGTCCACAAATTCTGCTTCGTAGTTTCCGTTCCGCTCGTTAGCGTCTTGCTAAATCCCGCCTGAACGGCTTGCTTCAACTCAGGATTCGTGCCGATAGTAATGCTGGTGTTTCCGGAAAAGCTGGTCTTTACCGATTTGGAAACTGCCATAGACGTAGAGATTTCTATGTCCTCAACGGTAGCTGTGGTAACAGTTCTGCTGACACTCATCGTTGCGTCGCCGTAATAATTAATCGTTGCATAAGTAGAAGTCAGAGGCACGTTTTAAATTTTACCTATATCAACCACCCAATAATTATAATCTTCATTATAACACGACACCTCGGTATCAAGAAAACTTTCATTTTTAATCGCCGTTTGTTCAACGTTTAATACCTGAAAGTTTTCGCCGCTCTCAGTTTTAACGTAAGTTGTTTCTTCATCATCCCAGCGAATCGACCACTCGCAAGACGTCAGCGATGCAGACGAAACCATTACACATACAAACAAACACGATGCACATAATTTTTTCAAAGCATTTTTCATTTTCAATTCACCTTCAAACAACTATTTGCGTATCTATTTAGCATATATAATACTAAACACAAGCAATCAATATAACAATCATTGCTACGGCGGCGATTGCACCAAGCATTATAAGCTTGTTTTTAGACGTCATTGGAATTGGAATTTTAATATCGATTTCGTCCGTTCCGTCGACGTTATAGCAATAACCCAAATGGAGCGTGTGCACTTTTCCGTTTCCGTCTTTTAAATTAGTGTATATTGGGAAAAATTCAGGGCTCCATTCGCCGCCGGTTGCCACGAATTTATAACGGTTAAGACGGTATTCTTTCATATTATAATCCAAATCGTAAAGATCTCGCGCGCACTTACTCTTTCCGTAATCAAATGCTATAGAACGCGCCTCACATTTTTTATAAATCACGTCACTATGACCGCAGATTTGCTTAACTGCGGCTCTGCAAACCGATATGTCTGCGGCATTGCTGTCCGCGATAAACATACGCTCGTTCGTCACAAAATCTATAGAAATAGTCCTTTGTGAGTGCGTGTCCTCAAAGCGCTTTTCGCCACTTGCGGTAGAAGCTCCCTCTACAGCACCCCTGATAAACGTCGGTGCATTGCCGAAATAAATATCATTTTCGCCAAGGTGCTCTATAGCTTCCGCAAATAACGGATTTTTCTTTTTTGCCCTTTCAAGCCAACCGTCAGCTGCGATGTAGGTCTTTAAAGCAGAAACGACTTTTTCCTTTGATACGTTTGCCATAACCGTAATTTAAGCGGCCTTTACCAGAGCCACTATCGAGGTTACAATCTTTACCGTGTTCTTAACGATGTAGACACCGAGGTATATGGGACCAACGAGCAACGAACCGAAAACACCTCCGATAAGTCCGCCTATCGCGCCGCGAATCGGATGATTCTGAACGTATACGGTATTACCGGATACAGATGCCGAATACTCTCTCGAGCCTCTTACAGCGCCCTTTTTACCCTCGGTAAAAATATCCTTTAAGATAGGAATGATAACCGGGAACAAGCAAAGTAATCCCCAAGCCAACCAATTACCGAAGCTTTTGTCACCGAAGAATACGATGCAACCGGTAATCCAAAGAGTGAGCGCAACTACGAGCCAAACAACGTAAAATACGATACCCGTGATTTTAAAAGCCTTTTCTGTCTTTTGCATAAAAAACATCTCCTTTTGATAAAAAATACTATTTTCGCTATAGGAATAGCGATATAGTTAGATATTATCACAAAAGAGATAACTTGTCAATACTTTAGATGTAATTTTTTGTCGTTTTTTCTTGTAAAATATATCTATAGTGATTACTGAATAAAATATGTAAGGATTGCGAGGAGAAACGCAGATGTTTGACGTAGCAAATCGAATAAAGCATTTTAGAACGAAAAAGGGATTGACGGTTAACGCGCTGGCTAATCTTGCGGGAATATCACAGAGCTATTTGCGCGATATAGAGCTTGGTAATAAAATACCTACTGTGGAATATCTTGAATACATTTGCGACGCCCTTAAAATTTCGCTGGTTGCCTTTTTTGATGACAGCGAGGGAAACGATACTTTTCACTCGCTGTTTGCTTCGCTCTCGCCACAGCAACGATCCTCCCTCATAGATTTTCTTAAAAGTATAAATTCATAATACAACTTAGCATTGGATACGTAAAAAGCACGGCTTTCGGGCCGTGCTTTTTCACAGTTATATTTACATTTTGTGTCGTTTTTTGTTTGCGCAATTGTTTGCAACGCTATACATACCAAACGAAAATAGGACAAACCTCGAATGAAAAATACAATATTTCGAATCGCATAATACAGCTTTGGCGTATTAATTCGTGAGCTATGTAATCAATATTCCACTACGATAAGGTTCTCGTCCTTCATTTTGGAATCCGGAATAAACAGCTCCTTACCCTCGTGCCTTTCGGAATTTACGGTTATTGCGTGTTTGGCGTTTGTCGGAACGAACTCAATAGTAAATTTCTTTCCGAGATAGGTAAACTCTGCTGAGCATTTGCCGAATTCGCGCGGAAGGCAGGGCTTTACGGTCAAGCCGGCGTAGCCGTATTTGATTCCGAAGAAGAAGTTATATACGGTACGTAGGAAATAGGAAACGGTGCCCGAAAGATACTGAAGCTCAACTCTATGCTTGGTTGCTTCGGAGTTGTTGTATTTATTAGCAAGCGTAAAGGGGGCGGCGCAGGTCTGCTCAACCGGGGCATACTCCTCCTCAAAGGGCAAAATATGCCTCGTTATGTTATAGGCGAGGTCCGCTCTTCCGACAGCGCACGCGGCACGAGCCAAGAACGACTGTGCGTGATTGTAAAGATTCACTTTACCGCCGCCTCCAAGACCTACTCTGCCCGCCTTGTCAACGTACTCGTAAAAGGGAGTGCTGACGGTTTCATATCCAAGCTCACAGGCACACTTGTTTTGGATGTTATCAAGAACCGACTTTTGCATTTTTTCATCGGCGCAACCGCTGATCAGTGCCCAAGCGTTACTAACGAGGTACACTCTTTCGCGTCCATCAGGGTCACAATCCGAAAGAAGCCATTTTCCGTTATCGTTAAAGTATCCGTTGAAGAAGCCCTGCTTATTATACGCGTGCTTTTTCATAGCAATAAGGAATTTCTCCCTTGCGGCGAGGAATTCTTGCTTTTTCGAGTGATATTTTTCGTATTTTTTATCCACGGATGCAAGCCAATCAAGCATATCGGAAAGGTTTTTCAGGTTAAGGATATTCTGTGCCGTTACGGTAACCGTTTCTCCCCTGCCCTCCATACCGATCTTATCCATTACGTCCCACCAGTCGCCGTACCAAGCCTTACAAAGTCCGTGCTCACCGATGTTGTTTTTGTCAAGAAAGTAACCTATTGTTGCAAAAATATGCTTAAGAACCGTACTTTCTTCTTCCGAATCATACCATTTCACCTTTTCTTCGATAAGTGAAACGTCTCTTGTAAACGTGAGATATTCGTTTATAAGCTCAAGGAAGAATGCACCGCCGTCAACGAAATAACGAAGGTCATGCGGAGCAGACCTTGATATGGTGCTGATCTGTCTTGGCATCCAACCGTCCGTTCTTTGATGTAAAAACAGATTAAGAATAACCGATCTTGCCCACTCGGGATAAAGCGGAACGATACCGGTAAAATCTTGGCTGGCATCGCGCGAGCCTCTCATAGACGACGGCCAGCCGCGGTCAAGCGAGCCTACCCAATACATCTGAAGCGGCGCGAAATTGTTTACGAAATTATCGTAGTAGGGATTTTCGGTTTTCACCGTTCGCTTCGTGAAAAGCTCGTTGTAAAACGCATCGGTTTCTTCAAGCTTTTTACCGTATCCCTCGTCGGTAAAGTAGCACTCGTCATACTCGTTCTCCGCACCGTTATACGCGGTATCCTCCTGCACGGTGAGTACCTGCGTATAGGTTTTACTTTCGCCCGCTTTGAGCACGGTCTTGTATTTTGCGGCAAAAACGGACGGGAATTTAGAAAATGGAGGAACGCCGTCCGTATCCTTCATCTTGTGCGACAGCGGTGTATCTTCCGTAACCGAATCGGGAGAGAAAAAGCTGCCGGTGCCGATATATCCGCTCATCGAAAGCTCAAACTCCGCGTTTTCTTCAAAATCAAGATTATACGTAACCGAACGCTCGTTTGCCTTGTTCATATCCGGATCTCTCATTTTTCCGCACAAGGTGAGAGCCTTTCCGTTAAGCCTTGAGCTTGTCGTCAGATACCATTCGGGCAAGTCCCACGCAACCATCTGCGGCTTGTTTATATACGGATATACGGAGGGCGTGACACTCACGCTGATATCTCGGTCGGTCTTATTTACAACCTTCGTTTTTATACACACCGTCGCCTTATCGTGAGGCACGAGCACCGTCGTTATTACGTCAAGCTCAGGGTAGCTTACCGTATACGTAGCAAAGGACGGATTCCAATTCACAGTATACTTCGGCGGCTTCGCCGTCATCTGCAAATTCGGAAGATTGAAATTAGAAAACGGAATTCCCGAATTTACGTCATCCGATTGAATCCAGGTAATAAGCTTACTCTGCTTTTCCCCAAGCTCTCTTTTTGCTACGAGTATACCGGATGGCGGCTGATACTGAATTTTCACAGGTCCGTTTTGGTCTACGTAGAGCAAAATCTTTCTGTTTTGATAAATATAATACCACGGCCCTTTTATATTCTTCGTGTCGGTTACGGTATATGCCGCCCCACGCGACATATCGTATTCGCCATAAACACATTTCGGCTGTATCTTATCGTACGGTTTCATATATCTTCCTCTTTCATAAGTTTTTAAGTGCTATAACACCCGAATTCAAGGATAAGTATAACACAAAAAAATACGAAGGTAAAGGATGCGAGATGGCGGATATTGACAAGTTGTTGTACGATTTTGACTTTCTTACACGTCAACGTAAAGTTATATTATCGTATACCCGTCGGGGTAATCAAGCGAAAGCGCCGCCTTTTCGGGATCGGCGTGCGTTATGTTTTCAAGCGTTACGCGCTCAACGTCGGCGTTACTTCTTATCGTATTGTGTGCGTAAATTGCGGATACGTTTTTGATGCTTATATCAGAAATGTCGCCTTTCGTATAACCCGTTCCGTAGCCTGTATATATCTGAAGCGTTGCCGCACGGATTTCCTTTGGAAGCTCGGTATCCGCCTCCTCTACGTTTTCAATGGTTATATTACGGACGTGACAGCCGTTTGCCGCAAGGCATATAAGTCCGTGGTGCATACCGCCGGTTTTTATATTGCGTATGGTTATATTGGTTATATCACGCTCGCGCTCAGACCGTTCGGTTATATAGCGGCGCGTCGGCTCGCAGTGGTAGAGATATTTTGACGGTGCGGGCTTCTCCTCAGGCTTCTTATAGAGTGCCGTACAGGCAATCGTATCGTCAGAGGTATCACCGACGATATTCTCAACGACACAGTTATGACAACCCGAGCGAAAATCAATTCCGTCACCGTTTTTGACGTTGCTGCGTATCACAAGGTCGTGTATATATCCACCCTCGCACATATCAAAGGATAGCGCCCAACAGCGCGTTTTCGTAATCTCGATGCCGCCTATCTCAAAGCCGTCGCAAAGCGAAAGCGATATCATAAGCGTACGCCAGCCCCAAAAATCGCCGGTCATTTCCTCACAGCGCTCAAAGAAGGTGTGATACCCTATTCTGTTTTTGTCGGGACCTTCTATTTTCGCGCCGTTTTTACCGAGAATCTTGATATTTTTTATCGGACTCAGACTAAGCGGTGCGCCAAAGGGATTAGCTTCGTTTATCACTAAATTATCACCTCGAAAAACCGTGTCAAACGCTTCGTCCGCCTGCTTTATTTTGCAGCCGTCAATAATTACGGTAGTATTACTCGGCAAAAGCACCGACTCGCTTATAAGATAATCCTCGCCGTCGAAAATCACGGTGCGCTCGTCTAAATTCGCACAAGCCGCCATACAGCTCTTTATAGCCGTATCGTCGTTAACTCCCATTCTGTATTTTGAAACGTAAAAAATATTATTCATACCCTTTTACCCCAATCTGCTTATATAGAAAATTAGTATTCAAACG
>JAZNFU010000149.1:0-3256 GCA_045576135.1 Eubacteriales bacterium | reverse complement strand
ATATTTCAACATAAAATAAATTTTTATAAATTTCTATAAAGTTTTTTGTTTGGCGTTGAAAAATGAAATGCGATATTGTATAATAAAGGAAAAAACTCAAAGGGAGATTTAAAAATGGATAAACACACTTGGCTTGCTAAGCTTAAACCCAATATGCTTGAGGAGTATAAGCGCAGACACGACGAAATATGGCCCGAGATGGTAGAGGTGCTCAAATCGGCGGGAATCAAAAACTACACGATATGGAATAGCGGCGATATGCTTTTCGGTTACTACGAGTGCGAGCTTGGATACCCCTATGCAAAGCGTGTTCAGGATGAGAGCGAGGTCGTAAAAAGATGGGACGTTACTATGAGTCCTATAATGGAATTCGTTAAAGATGAGAATGGAAACGTGCTCGATTTTGATTGTGTTTTCACACTTGATTAAATGAAAATTACAACTTTTATTTGCAAAAACACAAGGAAACGTAAAAATGAATAAGCTTGTTCGAAAAATTAAAGATGCAAGTATGGAGCACGGAAGCATTCCGTTCTGGAGCTGGAACGATAGGTTAGAGACAGACGAGCTTCGGCGAGAAATACGGAATATGCGGGATATGAAAATGCAGGGCTTCTTTATGCACGCAAGATCGGGACTTGAAACCGAGTACCTTTCGAACGAATGGTACGAGTGCGTCGAGGCGTCCATAGACGAGGCGAAAAAGCTTGGAATGCAAGCGTGGTGCTACGATGAAAACGGTTGGCCGAGCGGATTTGCGGGCGGCGTGCTCTTGGAGGATGCGGATAATCACGCAACATACGTCGAGGGGAAATTTTCAGAAATCTTCCCAACGAGAAACGAGAACACCGTGGCAATTTACGCTTTGCTTGATGGCGAAGCTCCGAGGGCTGTTGCCGAGTCTGTGGGGGAGTGCGGAAAATATCTTCATATAACCGTCGGTAAGGATGCATCTTACGTAGATACTATGCGTGCTGATGTTACCGATAAATTCATCGAAGCAACGCACGAGGAGTACAAGAAACGCTTTTTGTCGGATTTTGGTGGCGCTATGCCGGGATTTTTCACCGACGAGCCGCAGTACTACCGTTGGAAAACTCCCTTTTCCAAGTATATGGACGAGTGGTTTTTGGAGGATTACGGTTATTCGGTGACCGAGGCGTTGCCTGCGCTGTTTTGCGACTATCCCGGGGCGTGCGAGCATAGGTACGATTACCACAAAATGACCGCCAAAAAATTTACCGAGAATTTCTCGAAGCGGCTTTACGAGTGGCACGAGAAAAACGGTGCGTTGCTTACGGGGCATTTCGTTCAAGAGGATAGCCTCGAGGGGCAGCTTATGTGCTGTGGCGAAATAATGCCGCAGTATCAGTACGAGCATATTCCGGGGGTTGACTATCTCGGAAGGACTCTTATTGGCGACCTTGCCTTTAAACAGCTTGGCTCTGTCGCGGAGCAAACGGGCAAAAGGGCTGCAATGTCCGAAATGTTTGCCTGCTGCGGTTGGGACGTGTCACCGCGCGAGCTTAAGCGTATCGCCGAGCTTCAGTATGCGGGCGGCGTAAACCTTATGTGTCAGCACCTTTATCCGTACTCGATACGCGGGCAGAGAAAGCGTGACTACCCCGCGTTTTATTCGGAGCATAATCTGTGGCAAAGGTATTTGCCCGAATTTAACGAATATTTCAATAATCTCGGAGCAATTCTTGCTATGGGTAAGGAACGCGCAAACGTGCTCGTTATCCATCCGATTCACACGGCGTGGCTGTATTTTCAGCGCGTGAATATGGAAACTAGCGTAAAGGCGCTCGACGCTGAGCTTAGTGGGCTTGTTCAGCTTCTGTCGGGAAATCAGATAAGCTATCACTTCGGCAGCGAAACTATGATGCGCGATATGGCACGGGTTGACGGAGCAAAAATCAGCATCGGTCTTTGTGAGTACGACACGGTGGTAATTCCGGGCTGCGATACGCTCGACTCGTCAACCGTGGAGCTTCTTTCGCGCTTTATTGCGGGCGGGGGTAAGGCTTATACCTATCGCGGACATGTTCCCACCAGAATTGACGGCAGAGCCGCCGACCTTTCATTCCTTGGGGCGCTTGAGGACCTCTCAAGCGAGGAATGCTTCGCCGCGCTTCGCGCTCGCTGTGACGTCGTTACCGAATCTGCGGACGATATATCCGAATTAAGAATGCAGGTGAGAGATACCGAATACGGAAAAATCGTTTATCTTACCAATCTTTCGTATCACGATGTAGCCGTCAGCGTGACGGTAAAAGGTTGCTCGGGGCTTGGCAGGCTTGATATAAGTACGCTTGCGGTGTCGGCACTTTGCGGCTCGGTGGAGTCAAACGGGGCTACCGCGCGTGTTCTGCTTGACGGCGGTGAATCCTGCGTGCTTACAGAATACGAAGCGCCGTGCTTCTTATCGTGTGAGCCGAAGAAAAGCGAGCTGATAAAGCTCGAAAACGCAATCACTCTCGATTCGCTTGCTGTGAATTATCTCACGCTTGACAGAGCGAGAGTATCCAAAAACGGTGGGGACTTTGGCGAGCTTTTGCCGATTGAGCAGATACGCGACGAATTGCTTCGCGAGCAATATCAGGGGCGGCTCACGCTTTCTTTCCCATTTGATATAATCGATATCCCCGCGCACCTTGAGCTTATAACCGAGCCGTCAATGAGCAAAAATATAACGGTAAACGGTTGCGAGGTAGTCTGTGGCGACGGCTTTGCGATAGACAGAAGCTTTCGCTTGACGGATATTTCCAAAGTCTTGAAAACGGGTGAAAACCGCGTCGACGTCACGCTCGACTACTATCAGAGTGACTACGTTTATTACGTTCTGTACGGCGGTGTTTCCGAATCCTTGCGAAACTGTCTTGTGTTCGATACGGAAATAGAGAATATATATCTTCGCGGCGGCTTTGCGGTTGACGCTAAGCCCGATAGCTTTACGAGGGCGGAGAAAAACACCTACGTATACGATTCTTTGGCGGGATTTGCAATCGTCGAGCAAAGACCGAGCGTTGATATATCCAATATCGTGACCGACGGATATCCGTTCTTCTGCGGAGAAATATCCTTCAGCACGACCTACCGTTATAAATCGGGCGACCCGACGGTGCTGTCCTTACGCGGCAGATATTCGGTAGCTGCGATATCCGTAAACGGAAAACGCGTCGGTACGCTCACGCTTTCCGAAAAGATAGACCTCGCGGAGCATCTTGCGTTCGGTGAAAACAAAATAACCTTG
>JAZNFU010000148.1:0-21850 GCA_045576135.1 Eubacteriales bacterium | reverse complement strand
AATATTTCACCACCGCATCGGTCATTATTTTACGCACCTCTGGATTCGAGTAGCACATATTCGTTTCAAGAGGGTTGTCGTGAAACAGCACTCTTTTACCGTCAACCAGAGCAACGTACTTTTGCGTTTGTTCGGGGATTTTAAAGTTTTTGATTGCACCGTAGGTATCACCCGGAATTCCAAACGGATCATTCTGCCAGTTGTGTCCCGCCGTATGATAAAGGAGTCCGCGCTTTTTGACTTCCTCCTCGATACGCTTTTGCATACGCCGAGCTTCGAGGCGAGATATCTTTTCACCGTCGTAATTAAACGTACGCGCGAATCCTTGAACGGGATAAAGATATTCAATGAAGAAACCGTTCAGTCCAAGCTTTGCAACCCAATCAACCGTGCGGATGCACATTTGATAATCAATTGAGCCGCCTATATCAATACCTCTGTGACGATAGGCGGGGGTGTCGTTGACCGCTACCGTAAAATCTTCACGCGAAAAGCTTCTTGCGGGAACGACCTCGCTTATCTGCTCAGGCGAGGGAAAACGGCATCCGAGCATATAAAGAAAACGGTAAACCGAAAACAGCACGCTTCGAGGATTCGGGCCGCTTATAATTCCCTTTCCGTTTTCAACGGAAATATATATCTTATCATCAAGGTCGTGCTCCTCTACTCCAAGTCCCACGCCCAAAAGGATGCTGTGCGTTTCTTCCTCGCAGTATTCTTCGTACGTAGCGCAGTAAAATTCCTCAACGCGCAAGGTGCTGTCCATACGGCGCAGATACCGGCTAAGCTCCTCAGCCGCAAAGGTAACGGTTCTGTCAGAACCGATTTTCGTAATTCTCAGTCGCATCACTAAACCTCTACTTTTCGTTCTATGAACTATTTTTAATCAGCAATTCGGTTTTATTGCCATTTTCTGTATTGTAGCATAGATAAGAATGAATGTCAAGGAAGAAAAGGTTCAAAAAACGGCACAAAAACGGCACAAAACACCCCCTCGACGCCGAATTTCGTCAGTCGAGGGGGATTCGAATCCTCACGAATGAATTTTTTCATTCGTATCTATTTAAAATCTAATCGATTTGAAAATTACTGCTGCTCGTTGGGATAAGCCAACTCGGGAAGGTTTTCGTACTCCCCCTGAAGCTCCATAAGAAGACCCTGCTTACCTGCTGCGATGGTAGCGTAGTTACTCTGGATAATACCGTCGGGCTGGAAGTTGTTAGTCTTCATCATATCGTGCCACTTCTTAGCGATGGTCTGGTTCTGAGCAGAGTAGTAGTAACCGATAGCATCCTCGAATGCCTTATCGAAGATAGAACGAACGTGGTCACGAATGAAGTCCATAACTACGTTGTTATCGTTCTCGGTACCTGCTGCGCGGCAGAGCTTTTCCTGATAGTAAGCCTCAAGAATGTCAGAGGAATTCTTGGACTGGTAATCAAGGAATGCGGAGCACTGAGCGAACTTCTTGGTGTTAACCGAGATAGCGCCAAGACGACCGGTGTTGTGGATAAGGGTCTGGTAATCTCTGTAGTTTGCACCCTTGGGATTCTCGTACTGCTCGCCGTCACCGATAGCGGTGTAAAGAGGACAGGGAGCGATAGCGAAGCCACCGTCGGAAAGTCTTCTCATATCCTGATAGTCGTTGTAATCGCCTGCTTCGGTTTCGTCAAGGTTACCGGTAAGGATGAAGCCGCCGAAGAGAAGCGAATTCTCGGAGGAGGTGAACTTTCTCTTAACAGCAACGTACTCACGCTCGGTCGAGCTTGCACCGTAAGCTGCAGCCATAGAGTTACTGGTAGCCAAAACGCCGGTGGATGCGAAGAGGTCGGTTACAGCACTTTCAAGGTTGAACAGAGCCTCTGCGCTCGAGTAGGTGTCAAGTTCTGCATCGTATACCCAAGCCTGAGTAGCATCGTCGTATCTAACTGCGGGATAGCAGTAGTTCCAAACGCCGTCCTGCTTATACTTATCAATGATAGTGATAGAGGAGGTGTAAACTACACCGGTAGAGGAGAATCCGGAACCGGTCTCGAGAACGAAGCCGAGAGTATCCTTTGCGGAAGGCATACCGTCGCCGTCGTCAGCGTAGATCTTCTCGGAGAACTCACGGATAGCGTCGTAGGTCCACTCACGGTCCCAAACGAGCTCGATGAAGTCCTCAACGGTGAAATTACCGTCGTTTGTACGATCCATAAATACGCCCTCGGTGGGAAGAGTTCCGTCGTTATCCTCTTTAACCTTTCTACCAAGCTCGTTGAGAAGGTCAACGTTGGCAGGAACGATGAAGAATGCACGAACGGTATCGATGAAGTAGTCCGAAGCAAGAAGGTACATCTTGTTTACGGAAAGAGTAAGCGACTCCATAAACTCCATCATATAGCCCTCACTGTCACCAACGGTGTCGGTGTAGTCGGAGTTCTGTGCAAATGCAAAGTAGTTGCTTGTCATCGAGGTCTTGAGGTTCGCGAAGGACTTGTCAAGCGATGCACACATCATATCGTAAAGGAACGTGGAGTACATATCGGGCTGGTTCGAGCTACCCTTAAGGAGCTGCTTTATGTACTCGTTGGAATCGCCCCAGTCGTGCTCATCCTTATCACCGTTGGTGATGTCCGTGTCCTTGTTACCGTCAGACCAGTACTCGTAAGAAACGGTGGTCTTGGTGTAGAAGGTCGCCTTTGCGTTTCTCTGAGCAACCGTCTTAACGAGGTCAGAGCCGTCAGAGTAACCTGCAAGGTATCTCTTGGAACCCGAAGAAAGCTCACCGTTGTGCGAGTGCATATTCATCGCAAACTTGATGGTGGTCTTCTGCCAAGGGAAGTCGCCGGGCTCGATAAGAGCTACGGAGCAAAGGTCGCAAATTTCGTCGCCGTCTTCGTCTTCGTGAGTACACTCGACCTCTTCGAAGACGTAGCCGCATCCTTCGGTATCACAGATACCGTCGCCGTCCGCGTCGTTGTGGCTGGTACAAGCAGCGGGGGGCGTCTCGGTAGGACCGCAGGAAGCCAACACGCCAACTATCATAACCATAGCAAGAAGCAGACATAAGATTCTGTTTTTCATGTTTTTTCTCCTTTTGATATAATTTTTAAAAACATTCATCTTTTTAATGCTAATTAATATATGTAACGCACGCGAGGCACGCGCAATATATTGTGGTAGCATTGCACAACAATGATAGCACAAATACCGCGACAAGTCAAGTCATATATAGGGTTAAAATATATTTTTTACATTTCTTACAAATATTTTCGCGGCGCTTTGTGCATTATTTGCCGCTTTTCCGCATAGCTTGGGTTGAAAAACCGCTTGCGCTCGATTTTCCATTGACTTTTCAGGCACTTTGTGGCATAATAGTTCGTAGCGCGGCGCGGGTGAGAAAAAATCCTGACCGGTCGGGGACGGCTTTTTATACGCCCCTCACGGCATCGGCATCGCGGTATTGAAAACGGGCTGATAAGCCGTTCATTGAAAGGGAGAAACACTATGCAGAAAATATACAGACTTACACCGTCGGTTCACGATAATCTTTGGGGCGGAAACAAGCTCCGCTCTTACGGAAAGACGAGCGAGGCTGACAGAATAGCGGAAAGCTGGGAGCTTTCCTTCGTGCCGGGTGCCGAGGCAAAAATTGAGGACGGCAGAACGCTCACCGAGGCGTTCGGGCATTCGCTTTGGGGTGAAAATTGTCGGGATTTTGAATTCTTCCCGACGCTTACGAAGTTTATAGACGCCAGAGAAAAGCTCTCCGTTCAGGTGCACCCGAGCGACGAATACGCGCTTAAAAACGAGGGGCAGTACGGCAAAACGGAGATGTGGTACGTCGTCGAGGCTGATGAGGGCGCGGGAATATATATGGGACTTACGCGCGAGGTGTCGGCTGACGAGTTTGCCGATATGGTTGCCGAGGGCAGCGTTGAGAGCGTTTTGAAATTCCACGAGGTACACGCGGGTGAGGTCTTCTTTATCCCTGCGGGTACGGTGCACGCAATAGGCGCGGGCGTGTTGATTTTTGAGATTCAGCAGAACAGCACGCTCACCTACCGTCTTTACGATTATATGCGCCGCGACAAAAACGGCAATCTGCGCGAGCTTCACGTCGAGCGCGCTATGCTCGTTTGCGACCTTTGCGAATATAAGCCGTACGAGTCGGCTGCGGGCGAGGTTATCGGCTCGTGCAAATACTTTGAGGTCAAGAAATATTCGGTTTCGGGCGAGCGCACGCTCACGGTCGGTGAGGACTCCTTCCTCTCGCTCAGCGTCGTTTCGGGCGAGGGCTTCGTCGAGGGTACGCCCACCGGTCGCGGTGACAGCTATTTCGCGCCTGCGGGAGTCAAAGATATAACGCTTTCAGGCGAGCTTGAGCTGCTCGCAATCTCTGTGCCGAAGACTTAAGGCGAAGCTCGTAAAAAAGCAAAAACCGTTTCCGAAAAGAAAGCCGAAGCTTTGAGCAGAAGCGAAAAAGTACATATAAAGACAACTAAAGTTGTAATATAACGATAAAAAGAGCGAAAAATACACCGCAGACACTTGCCGAAATGCGTGTCGGTCTGCGGTGTGTTTTTTACTTTTTTCGTTTTGCCAAGAGTCTATCCAAAGAGTATAATCCCGAGCTGTCCTCGCCGAGCATTGTCACGCGCGATAGAAGCGACGCGGCGTTCTTTTCTTCCTCTCTTTGCTCCGCGATAAACTTGTCGAGAAACTGCATCGTGCGGTAATCGTGGTCGGATTCCGCCTCGTAGTATATCGTATTGATAAGCGAGGTTATATACTTTTCGTGACCGAGAGCGGCGTGAAGGGGGTCGATGAGCTTACTCGGCTCGTACTCCATTTTCGGTATTTCGCCGAAGCGCACCGCCTCTGCGCTGTCCTCAAGATAGTGCAAAAATTCTTCCGCGTGCGACAGCTCCTCCTTTGCCTGTATATAGAACCAATGCTGAAATCCGGGCAAGCCGAGTCTTGAATAAAAATGAGAAAATCCAAGATAGATATAGGCTGAATAAATTTCGTGATTGAACTGCTGAGAGAGTAGATTTGCCACAACCTCTTTCATATATTGACACTCCTTCCGAACGTATTTTCGTTTTACGTCAATATTATGCTTCGTATTGCGGATAATTATCCCCGTTTGCCGCACGTTTTTTGAAAATGGTGTTTTTGTCGGAGGGCTCGTATCGCTCGGAGCTTAAAATTCGAGCGGCGGCGTCGTAAGCTTAATCGGTGCGTTGCCCTCCGCCTTAGGCTCGTAGCCGAAATACGACTTATAATTTCTATAAAAGGTAGTGTAATCCGAGAAGCCGCATTCGCGGTATATCTCGCTCGGTGCGCCTCCGTGTCTTATTTTCCGTCGCGCAAGCAACAGCCTTTTTTGATTTATATATTTTTTGGGAGTCATTCTTATACCGGTTTTGAAAATCTGGTGAAGATGGCTCTTCGTTATGAAAAGGGCGTTGCAAATCGCGTCGATATTTTCGATTTTCGTAAGATTTTCGTCTATGTATTTCAGCGCGCTGTCGAGTGTCGGATTCGAGCTTGAGGGGAGTCTGTTTTTCGGGTTTCTTGCCGCTATCGCAAATTGGCAGAAAAGCTCGCACAAAAGCGAGGAAAACAGCATTTTCTGTGATTCGGGTTCTATGCTTTCGCTGTAAAACTCAAGCTTTTCGAAAATCGCCCTGACCGTTTCGTTGTTTTCAAAGTTTATAACGTCCGCGTCGTCGGGCAGGGCGCGGTAAAGCTCTCTCGGAAAATATTTCGGGTCGCAGGTGATATCGTAGCGGCGGTAGGGCACGCGCTTGTCGCCAAAGGCGAGATAGTGGTTTTTGTAGGGTCTGACGAAAACTATATCGTATTTACGCAGCTTGTAGCTTCTGCCCTCTATATGATGCGTGATATCTCCGTCCAAAAGATAAAGAATTTCGCATACCGGGTGGCTGTGCGTCGGGTAGCCCTTGATTTCAAAGCCGTGCATCTCGCTGTAATTTATTCGAAGGTCGCGCTCCTCGGAAATAAAAATATCGTTTAACATAGCTGATTTTTCGCCTCTTTTTTGCCGTGCGCCCGCACCTTTCGGGACGGCGTATTCTTTCACCGCGTGCTTTTTGCGCCGCGGTACAGCTCTATTTTAACACATATTTGAATTTTTTGCAATATATAACCGATTTTTTGCAATTTACATTTCGAAAAATTTGGTTTAGAATACACTTGGAAGAATACAAAACAAATTTGCGGAGGGCAAAATTATGAAAAAACTTAACGTGGCTGTTATCGGTCAGGGAAGAAGCGGCAGAAATATTCACGGCGCGTTCTTCAAGTCCGAGAGCAACGAAATCGTAAACGTGGTGGCGGTAGTAGAGCTTGACCCCGAGCGCCGCGAGCGTGCGCTTGCCGAGTATCCCGGCTGTACGGCTTATTCGGATTACCGCGAGCTTTTCGGAAGAACCGATATCGACGTCGTGGTTAACGCAAGCTTTTCGGAGATGCATTACGAGATAGGTCTTGATCTTATCAAGCACGGCTTCAACGTAGTGCAGGAAAAGCCGATGGGAAGAAATCGCTACGAGTGCGACAACCTTATAAACGAGGCGAAGCGCGCGGGCGTGATGCTTGCCGTTTTCCAGCAGTCGCTCTTTGCACCCATCTATACGAATACACAGAAAATAATAGCGAGCGGAAAGCTTGGACGCGTGGAGCAGGTTTCTCTCAGATATAACGGACTTGCGCGCCGCTGGGACTGGCAGACGCTTCAGTGTAAGCTTGCGGGCAGCGTTTACAACACGGGCCCTCACCCTATCGGCTACGCGCTCGGCTTCCTTGACTTTGACGACGAGGCAAAGGTGGTTTATTCAAGACTCGCAACCGCACTTACGAGCGGTGACGGTGAGGACTACGCGAAAATCCTTATCACAGCACCGGGTAAGCCGCTCGTCGATATCGAAATCAGCGCAATCGACGCCTTCTGCGATTACACCATCAAGGTGCAGGGAACGAGAGGTACTCTCAAGGTTAAGGCGGACGGCTACACTATGAAATATATAGTGGACGGCGAAAACGAGGAAAGACCGGTCGATTACGAGCCTCTTAAAAACGAAGAGGGACTTCCCATCTATTGCTCGGAGAAGCTTATCACTCACACCGAGGAGGGCACGAACGCGGGCTCTGCGTTTGACAGCGCGGTTGCCGAGTTCTACGGTATGGTTTACCGCCGTCTTCGCGAGGGCGAGCCGCTTAGCATCAGACCCGAGGATATTGCAAAGGTCGTAGGTGTTATCGAAAAGGTACACGCAGACAATCCCCTGCCCGTAATTTATCCCGAAAAGAAAGTTGAGGCAAGATAATCGATGAAAAGAATAGCTATTCTTGGATGTGAGAATTCGCACGCGGATGCGTTTCTCGCTTGCATAAAAAACAACGAAAAGTACTCGGACGTCGAGGTTATCGGCGTTTACAGCGAGGAAACCGAAGCTGCGGAAAAGCTTAAGGAAAAATACGGCGTTGAGGTTCTCCCCTCGCCTGATGCGGCACTCGGCAAAATCGACGGACTTATGATTACCGCTCGCCACGGTGCGAAGCACTACGAGTGGGCAAGGCTCTATACGAAGTCGGGTATTCCGATGTTCATTGATAAGCCCATTACCGCGAGTGAGGAGGATACGGTAGCGCTCGCGAAGGATTTCGTTGAGAACAAGGTAAGATTCGTCGGCGGCTCGTCGGTTATTCACGCGCCCGCGCTCGTGGAGCTTTCAAAGCGCGTTTCCGAAATTCCCGCAGAGGATATTTACGGCGGCTTCTTCAGAGCACCCATCAGCCCCAACAGCCCCTACGGCGGCTTTTCCTTCTACGCGGCGCACCTTATCGCGCTTATGACTAAGACGCTCGGCAATTATCCCGACAGCGTTACGGCGGAGCGCCACGGTGATAAGTTCAGCGGCATCGTCAGCTACGGTGACAAAAAGGCGCATATATCCTACACCGACGACAGCTGGGCGTATTACGCGTATGTCAGCCATAAGAACGGCGTCGAGGGCGGCGCGGTAGCACTTACCGACGTTTATCAGTCCGAGTTTGACGAGTTCTACGAGCTTCTTTGCGGCGGCGAGGGTAAGTACTCCATCGAGGACTTCACAGCACCCGTATTCATTATGTGTGCAATAGAGCGCGCGGCAAAGAGCGGCAAGTGCGAAAGGGTTAACAGACTCGCTCTTTGATTAATATACGCGCGCCGTGCGGATTGCGGCTGCCGTAATAAAAATAAAAAAGAAGATGAGCTTTTGGTAAATTCGTCCCCGACGGGCGTCTTTTCGAGCTTCATCTTCTTTTTTGTTTTTGACATTTACAGTGCATAATTGCCGCGATTTGATAATGTTTGTTTACTTTTTCTTGCGTTTTTCTGCGAAAATTCGGTAGTCGTCGCCGTCGAACATAAGGACGGTAACGCCCGCTCCGAGAAGACGCGAGCTTATTCTTCCCTCGTATTTTGCCATAAGCTCCTCTATTGAGAGGTTGGTTGAAACGACGGTGGGGAGCGCTCGGTTTTGTCTTGTGTTAATGAGATTGTAAAGGCAGGAGATGGTAAACTGATTGACGAACTCCGTGCCGAGATCGTCTATTATGAGAAGGTCGCATTCGAGATACTTGTCAGCCTTCGGCTCAAAGGGGCCGTAGCCGCTTTTGAATCTGTCGGCTTCAAAATCCGAAACTATATTCTGCGAGCTGTCGTAAAGCACGTTATAGCCCTGCTCGATAACCGTTTTTGCAACCGCGGTCGAGATATGCGTTTTTCCCACGCCCGTCTTTCCCATAAGAAGCAGGTTGCCGTACGGACGACCGAAGCTCTCGGCGAATTTTTTCGCCTTCGTCACGTTTACTCTCATATGCTCGTAAAGCTCAGGTTCGCCGCGATATCTTTCAAGGTCGAAATTCTCAAAGCTCTGCCTTTCGATAAGATTGCCGATGCCCGAGCTTTTTATATTCTCGGTGATAAGCATTTTCTTGAAGCAGGTGCAAAGCTTCATATCCACCGAGCCGGTGTCCGAGCAAAGAGGGCAGGTATATTTAGGCTCGGTGTAGTCCTCGGGATATCCGAGCTTTACAAGCTCCGCTCGGCGCATATTCTGAAGCTTCAGATTTTTTTCTCTTATCGGAGCTATATCAAGACCGTTGCACGCCGCGCGGAAAAGCTCCGGTCCCGTAAGCCGCAGCTGCTCGTCTATCTCGCGAATTGCCTCGGAGCGCGCGTGCACCTCGTCGTCGCGCATAGCCGCCGAGCTTATCGCGCGGTTGCGGCGCTCCTCTATTTTTTCCTTTACCTTGCCGTAATTGTCGTTTGCGTACATTTTGGCATTCCTCTCTTTTATGTCAGTCTTCTTCCGAGCCGTAGCTGCGCTCAAGCGCACGCATCAGCGCGTCCTCGGCTGAAAAGCCTGCGTATTTCGACTCGGTATTCCGATTGCCCTTCGGCGAGGGAGCCTTCGTCCCCCTTTTGCCCCTTTGTGCCTTGAGGGTGGCTCTGTCGCGCTCGTTTTGCGCCATACATTCCTCAAGCGTTTTGCAGCCCGACTCGTGCCAGCGGGAGAGAATATGGTCGGTATACGAGGCTGAAAATCTATCGATATTCTCGGCGCATATATCTGCCGCGCGTACTATAATCTGCTCGGAAAAACCGAATTCGTACAGCCATTTTTCAAACAGCTTATGCTCGTTTTCGGTGATTCTTCTGTGGTTGAGCTTCAAAAGCGCACGCATTCTTATATCGACCTCGGTCATTTTTTGCTTTTGCTCAAGATAAACGTCCAGCGCCTCGGGCGTGTCTATTTCGCGCTCGACGAGCTTTATCGCCTCGTTGACGAGTCTTGTGACCGTGAGCTTTCCCGCATCCGCAAGATTTGCCGCAAGCGTGAGTATGTATTCCTCGGAAAGCGAATAGTTGGTGTAGAGCGCAACTATCTTTTTAACCTGCCCCGTAGAGAGTGCGGGGCGGTCGAGCAAGGATGCGAATTCGGAAATGAGAGATGCAAGACCGCGGTCGCGGATATCTCTTGCCACCTTTTCGGCGCTGTCCTCGTCGGGCTCGTCGATAGCCGACTCGAATTCGTTCGATACCGCCTCGGTGCGAGTGAGCACCCCCTCCTCCTCAAAGAGCGTCAGAGCGGAGCGGCATCGTGCTGCGGAAACGCCCGCCGCCTCGGCAATCGCCCCGTCGGTCGCACTTCGGTCGGACATAACCGCGACGAGCACCCGAAGCTCGTCCTTCGTAGCCTCGAGAAAGACGCTTTTGCCAAACAGCAGCTCGGTGTTTACCTCGAACATTCTTTTAGCCATTCGAGTCCGCCTCCCCGCTCCTTTGCTTCAGCTCGTAGCAAAGAGTCATAAGCGAGTCGCCGAGGTGTACGTTTTCAACCATAACCGAGTCGTTCGGTGCCTTAAGCTCCATATTTGCAAAGTTCCAAATACCGCGAACGCCGTATTTTGCGAGAACGTCCACTATCTCTGCCGCCGCCTCCTTCGGCACGGTGAGAACTCCGATATCAACCCTATTGTTCTCGCAGAACTCCGCGAGCGAGGATATCGGATATACGGGCAGAGAACAGATTTTCTCACCGAAAAGCTCGGGCTTTATATCAAACATCGCGATTCTCGTAACGCCGCGGCGCACAAACATATGCGTTGCCGCAAGCGCGCGACCGAGGTTACCCGCACCGATAATTACGGCGTTATAGCCCTCCTCCACGCCGAGAAGCTCGGATATTTTTCCGTGAAGATATTTGATGTTATAGCCGTAGCCCTGCTGACCGAAGCCGCCGAAGCAGTTGAAGTCCTGACGTATCTGCGAGGCGGTCACGCCCATTATCTTAGAGAGCTTTCCGGAGGAAATACGAAGCTTTCCGTCGCGTAAAAGATCGGCAAGATATCTGTGGTATCTCGGCAGTCTTTTTATTACCGCCGTCGACACCTGCGGCTTGTCCATTTCCGCAAGTTTTTTTTCGTAAGTTCCGTGAATTTTGTCAATATGTTCCATTTATGTAAACCTTTCTTTGCATTACTTGATTATACTGTCTTCTGCTGAGGCGTTGAGTGAGCTGTCGTGCACTATACCGCTTTGGTAGTCGTAATAGCCCTGTGCACCTATCATAGCCGCGTTGTCACCGCAGTATTCGATGGGCGGGATATGGAGCGCGACACCCTTTTTTTCGCAAAGGCGCGAAAGCTCTCGGCGCAGGTGCGAGTTTGCCACCACGCCGCCCGCGGCTACTACGGGGCAATCGGGATTTTCGTCTATTGCGAGCGACAGCTGCCTTACTACCGCCTCGGTTGCTTCAAAGGTGTATTTTGCGGCGAATGCGGCTCTGTCTATTTGCTCGCCGCGCATCTCGTACTTGTGTAGAAGATTTATAGCGGCGGTTTTGAGTCCGGAGAAGGAAAAATCAAGGCTTCCGTCGTGAAGCGCCGGTGAGGGCAGGGTAAACTCGGAGAAGGCGGGGCATTTTCTGTATTTTTCATAGAAAGCCTCGGTGTCGCCCGTCGCATTTATGAAGCCCTCCCTTGCAAGCGCGTCGAAGCCCTTGCCGGCGGGGTAGGGGATACCTATTATTCTGCCTATTTTGTCGTAGGATTCGCCGATAGCGTCGTCGCGCGTGCCTCCGATTTCGGTGTAGTCGGTGTAGCTTGATGCCTTGTATATCGAGGTGTGTCCGCCAGAGGCGGCAAAGGCGATAAACGGCGGCTTCGGCGCGTTTTCGTCAGCGCAAAGGTAGGAGGCGGCAATATGGCCTTTTATGTGGTCAACTCCGACGAGCGCTATTCCGCCCGCGAGGGCAACCGCCTTGGCGTAGTTAACTCCGACGAGCAGAGCGCCGATAAGACCGGGGTTTGCCGTAACCGCCACGAGATTGATATCCGAGAGCGTAACGCCCGCCGTATCAAGTGCCTCGTAGGTTATTTTTGATATTGCCTCTATGTGCGCGCGGCTTGCGATTTCGGGTACTACGCCGCCGTAAAGACGGTGCGTGGCTATTTGCGACGCCACTATGTTTGAGCGCACCGAAAAGCCGTCCCTCTTTCTTTCAACTACTGCGACCGAGGTTTCGTCGCAGGAGCTTTCAAATGCTAAAATTATCATCTGTCACTCTGCCGTGCAACATTATCACGGCGTCCTCGGTAGGATTTTTGTAGTAATTTCGTCTGACGGAGATTTTTCTGAATCCGTACTGACGGTATAGCGAGATTGCGGGGAAATTACTCTCTCGCACCTCAAGGAAAAGCGCCTCAAGACCGCGCCCTCTCGACGTCTTTACGGAGTAATCGAGAAGTCGGTAGGCGATACCGCGCTTTCTGTATTTCGGGGCGGTGGCTATTCTGTAAAGCTCGCCCTCGGGCGCTATAAGTCTGCCGATAAAGTACGCCACGACGCGCTCGCCGTCGAGTGCCGTAAAGCACATCGCACCCTCGGAGCAAAGTATATCGGATATCGAGCGCTCCGAGTAAGGATCGGGGAAGCACTCGGCTTCGATTTCGGCAACGCCTCGCACGTCGGCATTCGTCATTCTTCGGAATTCCATAGTCAAAGCGTACCAAGCCTCTCGTGAATTTTCGCGAGAATTATATCACGCGCCGCGTATACGTCGGGTGCGTCTACCGTACAGCCTGCGGCGAGTCTGTGACCGCCGCCGGAAAGCTCGCGCGCGACCGAAGCAACGTCGTGTCGGGTTGAGCGTAGTGACGCCTTAATTTTTCCGTCGTCGGTTTCCTTGACGATAAAGGCGATCTCGGCGCCCCTCACCGAGCGAACTATATCCACCGCCGTGTCAAAGTGCTCGAACGCTATACCGAGGCTCGTCCGCTCGGCTTTGTCAAGCGTAGCCGCGGCGATTTTGCCGCCCGAGAAAAGCTCGGTTTTTGCGGCTATAAGTCCCTCCGCCTTCAGCTGCTGTGCCGACTTTGAGGAGAACAGCAGGTGATTTATTTCGGCGTGATTGGCGCCCGCCTCGATAAGCCTCGCTGCCATACGGTAGCTGTCGGGGGTTGCCGACGAGTATGAAAATCTTCCCGTGTCCGACGAGAGCGCCGCGTAAAGCGCGGAGGCGATTTTCGGTGTCAATTCTATTTTACCGAGCGCGATAAGCTCCTCGATAACGCCGAAAAGCACCTCTGCGGCGCTCGACGCACCCTCGATTTTGTAATATGGCGCAAAGGGCTCGCCGATTTCGTGGTGGTCAATCATAAGCGATATTTTGCCGAGCAGGGTGTCGTCGCCGAGCTGTGAGGGCGAGGCTACGTCAACGCTGATAAGCTCGCCGCGTGATAAATCACGGCACTCGCAAAGCCCCTCGGCTATAAACGCGAGCCTTTCGGGGATTTCGTCGCGGCAGACGTAGCACGCCGATACGCCGAGCTGCTCGTATACTCGGATAAGAGCCGCCGCAGTTCCGACGGTGTCAGCGTCGGGATGGACGTGCATTATTATTATCGGATTTTTCAAGTCGAGAAGCCGCTCGGCGCACTCACGTCTATCAATCCGTTCGTATACCTTAATCATCGTCCCGACCGTCTTCTTTTTCGTTTTCTTCGGTTTGCTTTTCCTTGTTGATTTGCTCAAGCAGTCTTGCTATTTTCGCGCCGTGCTCGATAGAGCCGTCCTTGGTAAAGGTAAGCTCGGGGGTTATACGCAGATTGAGCGTTTTCGCAAGGTGGTGGCGAAGAATTCCCGAGCACTTTTTCAGTCCCGCCTTCGCCTCGTCGGCATCTCCGATAGCCGAGAAATAAACCGTCGCACAGCGCAAATCGGGCGCAACCGCGGCGCGCGTTATGCTGACGAAATTATTGATAACCATAGGCTCGCGCAGCTCTCCGAGTGCTATCGCAAGCTCCTTTGCCACCGCATCGTTGATGCGGTCACGTCTGTATTTAGCCATTTCTTTATCTCCTTACCCTCTTTTCGTGAATACTCACGCATAGAGAATTTTTCCGTTTTCCCGTGTATTTATCGTTTTGGCGATTTCAAGCGCGCCGACCGACGCCGAATCCACCGCTCTTATATTGCCCAAAAAATCGGCAAAAGTATTTTTGACGTGCGAAAAATGAGTACAGCCGAGTATCAGCGTGTCAGCGCCGAGTGAGGAAATCTCTCGGCAAATTTTTTCTATACGCCGCCGAAGCCTGCCCTCGTCCGCGCCGCACTCTATAAGCCCGACCAGCTCCTGCGCGGCAATCTCCCGCACGCTTACCGATGGATCGCACTCCTTTATCCGAGCCGAAAAAGCACCAGATGAAACGGTTGCCTCGGTTGCGATAACCGCGATTTTTCGGTTTTTTGTAAGACTCGCGGCTGCGCGCGCGGTTGGCGCGACTATCGGCACGCATACGCTTTTGTATTCCTCGGGCAGTCCCTCGTAAACCGTGCTTGCCGTACAGCAGGCTATAAGGATTTTTTCACAGCCAAGCTCCCTCAGCCGACGTATGTCCTCACAAACGAGCTGCAAAAGCTCGCCCTCGGTTTTCGTTCCGTACGGGGCGTTCTTTCTGTCCGCAATATACGCAATATCCAAAAGAGGAAAAAGAGCCCGAAGAATTCGCGCCGAGGCAACGCCGCCCCTGCCGCTGTCAAATATACCTATCATACGCCGAGTGCCGATTCGGCGAGCCTTACCGCCGTTTGCTCGGGCGAGATGCCCGAATGAGATATAAGCGAGGTGTAAAGGCTCGTGTCGGTGAGTCCCGGCATAGTGTTTATTTCGTTAAAATAGATTTTGCCGCCGTGGTAGAAGTAATCGATGCGGCAAATATGTCGCACGCCGAGCGCGCGCAGAAGAAGTCTTGAATATCCGTCGATAAGCTCCGCATCGCCCCGTGGCAATACAGCCGTGGGGTTGACAGTTACGCCCGATGTATCTGCGTATTTTTTCTCGTAGCTGTAAAAGCCGCCGTTGTAGGTTATTTCGCCGGGTTTTGTAAATATTTCTTTGCCTTTTACGCTGATATACGCAACCTCAAGCTCCTTTGGCGCTTGCAACATTTTTTCTATCAGCACGCGGCCGCCCGAGGCGGCGTATGCCAATCTGTACGCCGGAGCAAACTCGGCGCGCGAATAAACCGCACAGCAGCCGAGCGAGCTTCCTCGCGTGGCGGGCTTGATAAACATCGGGTAGCCGAGCTTTTCCTCGGCGCGCCGCAAAAGCTCTAAAATATCGCACTCCTCGGTTTTACATTCGGTGTAAATCCAGGGAAGCGTCGGTATACCGAGCGACTCGGCAAAGGTTTTCGTATACGCCTTGTTGTGAGCGAGTGCCGAGGCGGAGACGTCAGCTCCGAGATAGGATATACCCGCACATTCGAGCGCACCTTGAACTACGCCGTCCTCGCCCCCCTCGCCGTGTAAAAGGGGTATTGCTCCGTCGATTTTCAAAACTCCGCCGGGGAGTGAAAGGCCGCTTTTGCAGCCGAGCCGAATGGGGTAGGTTTTAATTCCGAACGCCTCGCCGCGCTCTATTTTCAACGGACTTTTAGACGGCGGATAAAGCGTCCAGGTGCCACCCTTTGATATGTAGGTCGGCAGGATTATAAAGTCGCCGCCCCAAAGCAGCTTCATAAGATTTTCGGCACTTCTTACCGAAACCGAGTGCTCGGCGCCCGTGCCTCCGAAAATCAGCGCAATTCTTTTCTTTTTTAAAAACAGCTTCATTATCATCACCTCACCACATCATATGACGGGATGATAAAAATGCTAACGCAAGGACTTGGCTTGCGAGCCCTCGTTTTTCGTAATTGCGTTCGTTTTCGGTCGTGTTTTACGCTTACGGTTGAAATATCAATCGGCTTTTACCGTCGCGCGAAGGACTGCCACTCGGTCGTTTCCCGATAGGTCCTTTATAATCTCGCAGGTCATTTCGTTCGCGCTTGCAATCTCGCGAATCTCCGTCGCCTGACGGTAGCCTATCTCAAATGCGATAAAGCCGCCGGGGGATATAACGCTCTTGTAAAGCTCGGTGATTTTTCTGTAAAAATCAAGCCCCGAGACACCGCCGACGAAGGCTATTTTAGGCTCTTTTTTGATTTCCTCGGAGAGTCCGCCGTATTCCGCGTCGGTGACGTAGGGCGGGTTCGAGAGCACCGCGAAGCACTCGTCGCAAATCGGCTTATCAAGTACGTCCGCGCGAAGAAATTCCACTCTGTCGCAAAGACTCAGCCTCTGAGCGTTCGTTTTCGCGACGTCGAGAGCCGCGTCCGATATATCAACGGCAAGCGCCGTCGTATTCTGCGTGTTGGCGAGCGTCGAGAGCGCAACGCAGCCCGACCCTGTGCAAAGGTCGAGAAAATGCGCGCCGTCGGGGATATTTTTCACCGCGAATTCGACGAGCCTCTCGGTGTCGTCGCGGGGGATAAGACAACCCTCGTCCACTATATAATTTTCTCTGTAAAAATCAACGCTTCCCATAACGTACTCAAGCGGTATGCGCTCGGCTCTTTTCATTATCGCGAGCGCCGCCTCCGAGCCGTCCTCAACCTCGCCGCCGAGGATAAGCTTTTCCATTCCGATTTTGCCGATTTTTGAAAAAATGATTCTTGCGTCGTAGCGCGGATTTTCCACCCCCGCCGCTCGCAAAATCTCGACAGCCTCCGATAGCGTCATTGATCAGCACCTGAATTTTCGGTATTCCTCGCCTCGCCGTCCGCGGTAGCCTCTGCTCTCGCGATAGCTTCCTTGTCCGAGCCTTCGCCGTTACCTTCCGCACACTCGGCGTTACGCTCGCCGTCGGTGCTTCCGCTTTCCGCGCTCTTTGTCTCTGTCTCAGCGTCGTCGGGCTTGCTTTCCCAAGGGGCAGCCGCGTAAAACTCGGCAAACTCCGAAATCTCGTCGCGCAGCGCGCACTTGAGCGAGATTATCGCAACCTCAAGCATATCGAGCGTCGGCTCCTTCGTGGTTATTCTCTGTACCCACAGTCCCGGTGCTGACATAATTCTCGTCACTATATTGTCGTGCCGTCCCGCGAGTCTTATTATCTCGTATCCGAGGCCCATAAGAATGGGAAGCAAAAGAAGTCTTATTCCGGTGTATGCGAGCGTATTAAGACCGGGCAGCACCGTCCGTAAGAAGAATCCGAGAAATACTCCGAGCAGTATCATAAAGAACATAAAGCTCGTGCCGCATCTCGGGTGAAACCTCTTGTGGCGCGCCGCGTTTTCGGGGGTAAGCTCGTCGCCCGCCTCGTAGCAGGCAATCGATTTATGCTCCGCGCCGTGATACATAAAGGTGCGCTTAATATCAGGCATAAGCGATACGAGCAAAAGATACCCGACGAATATTCCTATTTTTGCCACGCCCTCTACGACCGCGCGCCACGCGCCGAGCTCTCCCTTGAAAATATAGTTTATAAGGTCGGCAATTGCCGTAGGCAAGAACATAAACAGAAATACCGAGAGGGCAAGACCGAGCACCAAGGCAATCACCATTATAAAGTCGGTTATTCTTATTCCGAGGTGACGCTTGAGCCATTTTTCAAATTTGCCGTCCTCCTCCTCAATTCCGAGCGCGTCTGCCGAAACCGACAGCGTCCTCACGCTCAGCGCCATCATCTCGATAAAGTTGACGACGCCGCGGATAATGGGCAAATCAAGAATCTTGAAGCGGCTCCTTACCGACTTGAAATTATCGTCGGTAACGGTAAGAGTGCCGTCGCTTTTACGGCAGGTGGTGACCGTGTGCTCGCCCGCCTTCATCATAACGCCCTCGATAACCGCCTGTCCGCCGACGCGTCCAAGCCTTGTGTTAGGGCAGCTGCATTTATTTTTCTTCATATTTTTAAAGCTCCGTTTGTTGCATATCACATTATTTTAACATATTACGAAGGAAAAATAAATACCTTATTTAAAAATTTAACAATTTTTTATATATTAGAGATTATTTTTTTAAATCGACGTCGCTTTTCGGCATTCTTACGATAAGCCGCCAAAGAGCCTTTTTGTCAAAGGGAATCAGGGGATAAAGGTAGCCGCGTCTATCCGATACGGTCTTGTTGGTGACGATAAGCAAAAGAGATATCAGTATACCGAGCGCGAAACCCCATACGCCGAGCACAGCCACCAAAATCAGCGTCAGGACTCTTGAAAACTTGAAGGCGTAGCCAAGCTCGTGGTTTTGCTGAGCAAAGTTTGCGATTGCCACGAACGCCATATAAAGTATCACGTCGCCGCACAGCCAGCCGATATCCACCGCGAAGTCGCCGAGTATCAAAGCGCCAACGACCGACAGCGAGTTCGACAGCATATCGGGGGTGTTCATAGAGGCTATCTTCAAGCCGTCGATTGCCACCTCGGTCAAAAGAAGCTGTAAAATTATCGGAAGCGCGCCGGGGTCGTCGGGCAGAAGAAAAAGAAGCTCGGTGGGTAGGAGGTGCGCGTATTCAAGATAAAGATACCAAAGCGGCGTTATGACAACCGATAAGAGAAGAATGGCAACGCGCACCAGGCGCAAATAGGTGCCGGTCAAGGGCGGGTAGTAATAGTCGCCCGCCTGCTCAAGATAGTTGAATATCGAGCTTGGCACGAGCATTGCCTGCGGCGAGGTGTCGCACAGAATGACGATGCTTCCCTCAAGCAGCTGCGCGGCGGCGGTGTCGGGGCGCTCGGTCACCCGAATTTTCGGAAACGGATTGAACCAGCCGCCGCGTATGAGCGATTCGGCAAGGCTTCGGAAGCCGAGCGTAAGCGTCCTTGGCGCTATTGACGTGAGCTTTTTTCTTATCGCCTCAAGCTCTCCCTCGTCCGCTATTCCGTCAACGTAGCACATAACGACGTCGGTCCTTGACGAGCCGCCCATATTGAAATGCTCCATAGTCAGCCTCGGGTCGCGGATTCGCCGTCTTATCAGGGTGGTGTTCATAACGAGCGTTTCTACGAAGCCGTCGTGCGCGCCTTGCATAACTCTGTCAGTATCGGGCTCCTCGGTGCTTCGCGCGGGATAGGTTCGAACGTCGACCAGTATTACCTTGTCCTCAAAGGTTTCGGCAAAAAGCGCCGCCTGACCCGACAAAACCGCAGTACAGACCTCCTCGGGCTTTGAGCATATCCCGACCTCGACGTAGGGAAGCACGCGCTCGACCGCCTCGGCGTCCCCAAGCTCCTTCATAGAAAGAAAGGTCTGCATTATTCTTTGCATCTCGCCGTCCTTTACGAAGCCGTCGATATAGAAAAAGCACATATCGCGACGGCACACGGTCAAGTGCCTTTCGATAAGGTCAAAGCTTTTGTCGGCGCGGAGCTTTTTCGCCATCGCTTTCACGTTCTCGGCGTAAAGGGGGGAAAAGCGCTCCTGTCCGGTTTTGTTTTCGTTTTTCATAAAAATCCTTTTTTGCTTTATTTTGCCGCGACAGAGGTGAAAATATGCAATTTCGGAATTTTTGATTGACACGGCGGGCAAAGGGTGATAAAATATTTCAAACGGATAGATTGAATTTTGAAAATCGGGACAGCCGAACCGACGAGCCTTGCGGCGATAAATTTCAGAGGAGGGAAAACTATGTCCTGTGGCGTGAAAAATCTGTGGCTTTCGCCGTTTAAAAAAATCCGCCTTTTCTCTTACGGCACGGTAGATTCCACGAACTCCTTGGCAAAGCGGTACGCCGCGGAAAATTCCGCCGATGCGGTGTTCGTGGCGCGTGGGCAAACCGCGGGGCGCGGCAGACTCGGCAGGAGCTTTTCCTCTGAGCTCGGGTGCGGACTTTATATGAGCATTCTCATTCACCCAAAGGGGTGCGCCGCGAATTCGCTGAAGCTTACCGCGCTTGCAGGCGTGGCGGTGTGCCGCGCGATAGAAAAGAACACCGCGCTCTCGCCCCAAATCAAGTGGGTGAACGATATTCAGCTCGGCGGAAAAAAGGTTGCGGGAATACTCGCCGAGGGCGAGCTTGACGCGGGGGGCAAACTTAAATACGCCGTAATCGGCATAGGACTAAACCTTTATAAAAGAGATTTCGGCACTCTTTCGGATATCGCCGCCTCGCTTGAGGACTTCGGGGTAACGCCTCCCGCGCCGGAGCGCATACTCCGCGATATCGTAGGCGAGTTTTTTGCCGTTTGTTCTCGCGAGGAGCTTTCGCGTGAGCTTGAATATTACCGCCGTCACTCCTCGGTGATAGGGCGGAGCGTAACCGTTTATAAGGGCGGCGGCTCCTATCCCGCTCGGGCGGTGGATATAACCGGTAATTTCGAGCTTATCGTAACGGACGGGCGTGGCGAGTCGGTGCTATCAAGTGCCGAGGTTTCGGTGCGTACGGATGAGCAGACCGACCTGCCGAAAAGCAGCGTCGGCACGGGCTGAGGCTGCCGGAGAAAAGACGCACGCCGCGCCTTTTGCAAGGTCCGAGGACGCCCGAAAATACGCCTTTTGGCACCTTTGTATAATTCAAAAGTCGACCGACAGCAAAAGTAAAAACGACCGTTTTCAAGCCGAAACGGTCGTTTTTTGTAAATATGTATTTGCAAATAAGAGTGATTCGTACCGCGAATAAGCCGTATTCGCCCCTGACGGTGAAGCTTCGGTGCGGCGCGAATTACTTGCAAACGCGTTTTACGAGAGGTTAAAATATCAGAGATTGATAGTCGTGCTAACGGCGTAAAGAGCCTCTATCTGAGCGCGCTTTCTCTGTACCTCGGACTTCATAAGGTTGATTTGCTCCTCGGTGAAAGCATCAAGGTCGCCGTCCTTAAGCGTGTTCTTATACATTCTGTCGAGGATAAGCGCGAAGTTGATTTCGCGGGTGATGATTTTGCTTTCTCTCTCACAGATAACGATGTTGGAGTTGCCCGCGATAAGCTCTTCAACCGCGCGAGTGCCAAGTCTTGACGCGAAGACTCTGTCAAAGAGGTTGGGGCTTCCGCCTCTTATGATATGCGCGAATCTTGCGAACTTGGTTTCAACGTCGGTTTCGCTCTCGATTTTCTTTGCGAGTGCTGGTGCGTATTCAGAGCCGAGTCCTTCGGATACGACTACGATGAAATTACGCTTGCCGAGCTTTCTCGCTTCCTTTATTTTTTCGCAAAGCGCGTCGGTGTCAAAATCGATTTCGGGAATAACGGTTGCCGTAGCGCCGGTAGCTATACCGGTATTGAGCGCGATGTCGCCCGCGTTTCTTCCCATAACCTCAACCACGTTACAGCGAGCGTGCGATTCGCAGGTGTCGCGAAGCTTGTCAACGAGGTCGATAACCGTATTCATAGCGGTATCAAATCCGATTGTATTGTCGGTCGAGGAAATATCGTTGTCAATGGTTGCGGGGATACCTACGCAGGGTACGCCGTGCGCGGTGAGGTCGGTAGCACCTCTGAACGTGCCGTCGCCGCCGATGGCAACTATACCGTCAATTCCGAATTTCTTGCAGGTTTCGACAGCCTTTGAAATACCCGCCTCGGTTTTGAATTCGGGGCATCTGTCCGAATAAAGAAAGGTTCCGCCCTTGTTGATGATATTGGAAACGTCGCGAAGACCGAGCGGTACTATATCACCGTTAATCAGACCCGAATAGCCCTTATAAATACCGACCACCTCGACGCCGTGCGCGAGTGCGGTTCTGGTTACTGCTCTTACCGCGGCGTTCATTCCGGGAGCGTCGCCGCCCGAGGTAAGCACGCCTATTTTCTTAAACTGTTTCATAAGCTTCTCCTGTTTTGCGTTTAATTTTTAACAATTACAATACATTATACAACATAATTTCTGCGTTTGCAATACTTTTTTGACAAAAATTGCCCCCGATATTTATTGACAAATCTGCGTTTCGGTGCTATAATTGTTTTAATAGTAAAAAATTAATGTGCTTTTACCAAATTATACTAATTACATCCGAAAAAGGAGCGCTCGAAT
>JAZNFU010000147.1:0-3604 GCA_045576135.1 Eubacteriales bacterium | reverse complement strand
ACGGGCATTATGAGCGTTATAACCGTAATCGCAATATCAAAAGGAATTTTGAACGAGCAAACCTCCTCGTACGTTAACATAATAATGCAGGTTGCGACCTTCGCGGGAAATATTATCTATATATCCACCTATAAAAAGTTTTCCTCAAGCACGCTGCTTTTGGTATCCGGTATCGGCGTATCCGTGCTGTTGCCGTTCTGTATCAGCTTCGGTACGGTGGGATTTTTGATAATTTTCCTTATTGCCTATACGTTCAGATTGATGTGCGATACCGCAATTCCGGTCGTTATAACCGAGATTATTCCGCAAAAGCAAATCGGTGCGTACACGTCAATCCGTATGCTCGTCTTCACGGGTGCACAGGCGGTCGCAACAATTATTACGAGTCCGCTTATTGATGCAATAGGATACGTCGGTCTTATGATTTTCGCAGGTGTAATGCAGCTTATATGTATCGGAACCCACTACGCCGTTGCAATTAAGGAAAAGAGAAAAAACAAGGGTGAAATGCTTTAAAATGAAAATTATAGGTTTCAAAAGCGGGCGTTTTAACGATATAAGTTTGCTTTTCGCCGATTGAATTTAACAGTTGATATGAACCCGAGGTGTTGTCGAGCTGCGGCACCTCGGGTTTCGCGTTCCGAAATAACAGCAATAAAGTTGAAAAAGAATTAAAAAACAGCAATTTTGTACTTGACAACCCCGTCCGTTTTTTGATATTCTTGTGGTAGTGAAAACGCATCGGGCTATCAGATTAAAAAACGGAGGGCGGCTATATGTTTTTCAAGCTTCGGTACTACGAAAAAAACGGCATAAGCTATAAAATCAAAAAGGATTGCGTCATAAATAACGATGGGTATTATTCGGATTACGTAACGACAGCCATAAGGGAAAAGCTTCGTTGCACGGCGGCTGATGCCGAGTGTGAATCGGTAAGCTTTAAGCTTGGCTTCCCCAAAAGTGTGAAGTCCAAAATAAAGGCAAAAACCGAATGGTCCGACAGCGACGAGGCGTACGCTATATCCGTTGGAAAAAATACCGTCGTATACGCCGTAGGCGAGCGCGGATTTATATACGCTGTAGCAACGCTTATGCAGCTTTGCGAGTGCGGCGAGCTTTTCGGAGGTCTTATTTACGACTATCCGTATTCGACAACGCGCGGCTACCGCGCCTTTCTTCCTCCGAGGGCGGAGTTTGACGTCTTCCGCCGTGTCGTAGATTTTCTTGCATATTATAAATTCAATACTATCGTCCTTGAGATTGGCGGCGCTATGGAATATAAAACGCGCCCGAAAATAAACGAGCGTTGGGTGGAGTTTTGCAAGGAGGTTAAGGTGTATTCGGGAAGAACCCACGAAATACAGCACAAAACTTATCCCTGGCCCAAAAATTCCATACATTGCGACAACGGCGGCGGAGATATTCTGACACACGATGAATGTCGTGAGCTTGCGGCGTATTGCCGTTCAAGAGGACTTGAGGTAATACCCGAGTGTCCTACCTTCAGCCATTGCGACTATATAGTTATGGCGTATCCCGAAATAAGAGAGAGGGCGGGGGATATGTATCCGGATACCTACTGTCCGAATCACCCCGAAACCTACAATATAGTATTCGACGTGCTCGGTGAGGTTATAGACGTCTTCGAGCCTAAAATGATAAATATCGGACACGACGAGATGTACAATATAGCCAAGTGTCCCAAGTGCAAAAACACCCCCGCCCCCGTGCTTTACGCAAACGACGTAAAGAAGATAAAGGCCTTCCTCGACGAGCGCGGAATCAAGACTATGATGTGGGGCGAAAAGCTGCTTAACGCGCACAGAAACGGTCAGCGCTTCGGCGGTGCGGGGCACGATAAGGGCTATAAGCACGTCCCCGCACTCTATCCCTGCCGCAAGCTCTTGCCAAAGGATATAACTATGCTTCACTGGTACGCCTGCTCCTTTGACGAAAAGTACGATAACGTATATCACGACAACGGATTCAAGGTGCTGTTCGGCAATTTCGGCGTTTTAAATCTGAAAAATTGGGCGAAGCGATCACTGCGTGGCATTGGCGGTGGGTTTACTTCAAATTGGGGATCGTATAAGGATGAGTATATGCAGAGAAATTTGCAATATCTTGACCTCGTTTCCTCGGCATACGCTTATTGGTGTGATCCTGTTGAATACGATTTGCACGGAAAGGAGCACCACCTCTTTGCCGCAATGCGTGAGCTTTATACAAAAAAATGCGCTGAGGTGAAAAATCCTATATTTGTAACGCATACCACGGACGCTAAAATCAAATACGGCTGTTTCTATGACGGCGTGTTTATCGAGGATGAAAAATACTTGCTCGGTAAATATGAAATACGCTATGCCGACGGCAAGGTTTCTTATTTGCCCGTAAAATACGGTACTAATATATCAAGTAAGAGCTTCGAAAATTATATGAATTCGGGTAATCTTCGAGAGGTGGCATGTACGACGCTGCCGGAAAAATACGGTGAGGGATTTGTATACCGTGCTGTATATGAAAACCCGAATCCCGACGGCAAAATAGTATCGATAAGCTACTTGCCTGACGAAAATAAAGCCAACCTGACAGTTGAGCTTATCGGCTTCAGTGTGGAACGCAAAACCGAGAGTTTCACGGTTGACGATGACAATTTTGAAAACGAGTCCTTCGCCATTGACGGCGGCAGAACCATCGCAAACACCAAAAAAGTAAATAAGAATTGACAATTTGCGACAAAAACGGCGGAGTAATTATACCTCCGTCGTTTTTCCTATAGGTTAATAACAGTTCGGGTAAATTTTGAGCTTCAAAGCAAACCGGAGCGTGTGGAGAATTTTTTTAAAAATGTATTTACTTTTTTTGCGCTATTGTGCTATAATGTACGCAAAGCATATTTTATATATTTTAGCAGAAAGTGATAATGGTCTCGGTAGGCTTTGCCACGGTACATTTGTTTGTCACTGTGTGAGTATGAAAATATGCTGTACGAGCGCCGTGAAATTTACTTCCTGCGCTTTATGAAAATATCACGATTTAGAAGAATTTTTCAGTGTGAAAGGAAAGAAAAATGAAAAGATTAGCATTTTTAGTTTTGGCTACAGCTTTGTGCTTTTCGCTGATAGCGTGTAGTGGGTTACCCCAGGCAAACGGCGGCGGAAACAACAATAACGGTAGCAATTTCAATCAAAATGAAATTACGTTTTTGTCCGCCTATAACGAAGCGCAGAATCTCGGCTTTTCGGGCACTCTCGATGAGTTTATAGCGCTTATCAGCGGTAAGGACGGCGCAGACGGTAAGGACGGCGTCGGAATTTCAAATATGCTCATAGATAATCAGGGGAAACTCGTGGTTATCCTTACAAACGGTCAAACTATCGATTGCGGACGTGTTGTCGGAGCTGACGGCGCACCCGGTAAAGACGGTGCTGACGGAAAAGACGGTGCCCCCGGAAAAGACGGCGTTGACGGTGAAGACGGCAAGGACGGTAACGATGGTGTAAACGGCAAAGACGGCAGGAACGGCACTGATGCCACCGTCACAAAAGAAGCTGTTGAAACTGTTCTCACAGGCGATATTACATCGCATGAACACCGCCGATAT
>JAZNFU010000146.1:0-2389 GCA_045576135.1 Eubacteriales bacterium | reverse complement strand
CAAGAGCGGGGCTGCTTTATTTAGGCAATAAAAAACGGCAGAAACATTGTCATAAAAACAGTGTTTCTGTCGTTTCTTTATTCAAATTTAAGAAATTATGGTTGAAAACCTGCGGTTTTCTTCGTTTTTGTTAAAGTTTTTTATTCTATCCTCGTTTCCTCGCTCAGCGTACCTTTGTACGCTTCTCGCTCGTCAGCCAAGGATTTCTGCTCCAAATTCGTTCGCCCCGAGGTTCTGTTCTCATTAAGAATTCGCTAAAACTACAATTTTGACCGTGTTTTTCGTGTTTTTGTCTTGATTTATTTGAATTCTTAATGAGACAGACCCACGTTTTTTAATTTTGGATTTTACGAAACGACGGGCGGGAATCCGTACGTGCCGCTTGTGAGGTCGAGGAAAAGCGGAATTTTCGGCGGATTGTAGGTAAATACGATAAACGCTATAAATATAATCGCCAAAAGTGTGAGCGAGATGATTTTCGCCCTATCCGAGCATTCTTTTTTTGCAAAGAGCAGGAGGCATAGGGGGACGAGATAGGAAATCAGCGTTGCCACGCAGAAAATTATAATATTGACAGCCATAGGCGGCTCGCCGAACGCTCCCTTTATCGTGTAGAATTCCATTGCGGAAAAGCTCATTGCCCCGATAACGCCCAAAAGCCTGCCCACGACGAACTTTTTTACAAATCTTCCGTACAGATAATATTCTATCGGAAAGAGAAATATAACGTATGGCACGAATGAAAGCTTCAGATGCTCAAACACGCTCTCGTTCGTGGGGAAAAGGGAAGCAAGCCACAGGGGTCTGTCTAAAAAATCAAAAGCGAAATGAAAAAGAACGCCGAGCGCTGTGCAAACGAGGAAGAAAACACCGCTCATTATAATGGCGCGCCGCTCGTTTTGCGGGCGCCCCTGAAATTCGTTTATTATCTTCATAAATGCCTCCTTTATTTTTCCATATTATGTGGAATATAGAAGGCTTTTATTCGGACGGCTTTCGGTGGATTTTTTGGCACCGCACCGTAGCCTTTAGGGTGCACTTATTGCTTTCGTCTTGGCAAAAAACAGTCCGAGGGCGGCTCGAATCTTTTCTCTGAGCCGCCCTCGTTTTTTGCTTATTTCGTTCTAATAATAGGGTTAAAAGCCGCTTTATGTAATCTTATATTTGCAAATTAACCTTCGTAGAGGGGATATTTTTTGCAAAGCGCGGCAACTCTTGCGATAGCTTCGTCGCGGTTTTCGTCAAAGTTTTTGAGCGTAAGACCGATGATTTTAGCAACCTCGGCAAGATCCTCCTCAACGAAGCCTCTGGTGGTAACTGCGGCTGTGCCGAGTCTTATACCGCTGGTCACGAAGGGCTTTTGCGGGTCGAAGGGAATTGCGTTCTTGTTACAGGTAATTCCAACCTCGTCAAGAAGATGCTCAGCCTCCTTACCCGTGTCAACCTTCATACCGGTGAGGTCAACGAGCATAAGGTGGTTGTCCGTACCGCCCGAAACGAGCTTGAAGCCCTCGGCAAGAAGTCCCTTTGCGAGCGCTGCTGCGTTTTTAACTATCTGCTGTGCGTACGCGGTGAATTCGGGCTTGAGAGCCTCGCCGAAGCAAACCGCCTTTGCGGTTATCGTGTGCATAAGAGGTCCGCCCTGAATACCGGGGAAGATGGCCTTGTTTATAAGCTTTGCAATCTCCTCGTCGTTAGTAAGGATAAGACCGCCGCGGGGACCGCGGAGCGTTTTGTGAGTCGTGGTGGTTGTAACGTCGGCGTAGGGAACGGGAGAGGGATGAGCGCCTGCGGCAACGAGGCCCGCTATGTGCGCCATATCGACCATAAGGTACGCGCCAACCTCCTTTGCTATCTCGGAGAATTTCTTGAAATCGATAATTCTCGGATATGCCGAAGCGCCCGCAAGAATGAGCTTGGGACGGCATTCGAGAGCGAGGCGTCTTACCTCCTCGTAATCGATAGTGCCGGTTTTCTCGCTAACGCCGTAGGGAACGATGTTCCAGTATTTACCCGACATATTTACGGGCGAGCCGTGGCTGAGGTGACCGCCGTGTGCAAGGTTCATAGAAAGAACGGTGTCGCCGGGGGTAAGAAGCGCGTAGAATACAGCCATATTAGCCTGCGCTCCGGAGTGGGGCTGTACGTTTGCGTAGCCTGCGCCAAAGAGCTTCTTCGCGCGCTCTATTGCGATGGTTTCAACGACATCAACGTGCTCGCATCCGCCGTAATATCTTTTAGAGGGGTAACCCTCTGCGTATTTGTTGGTAAGCGTGGTGCTGTTAGCCTCCATAACCGTTTCGGAAACGAAGTTTTCCGAGGCAATAAGCTCGATTTTGTTTCTCTGACGCGAGGTTTCCGCCATAACCGCGTCGTAGATTTCCTTATC
>JAZNFU010000145.1:0-5097 GCA_045576135.1 Eubacteriales bacterium | reverse complement strand
GCATCTCACCCGTTCTGAAACGGTTAGCCGTATCAAAGCTTACCGGCAAAGAGTAGTCGGTGTAAAGTCGGCAGGTAAACTCGAACGCCTCAAGAGCTATATCGCTGTCAAGGTCAATTCTCGCACCCGCGTACTTAGACTCGTAAAGCTCGCTATCGGTGTACTTCCACATACTTCCGCCCATCTGATAAATCATAAAGTCAAGAGCGGAGATGTAGGCAACGCCGATTTCCATATTATTAGTTTGAAGTATAGGAAGCGTTGCAAGAAGCTCCGACCAGGATTCCGGAATCTCAAGACCAAGCTTTGCAAATACGTCCATACGGTAGAACATCATCGCAAATCCCATCGTCTGAGGAACACCGTAAGCTACGTCAAGAAGCGTCAAGGTGTCGATAGCTGCCTGCGAGAAACGAGCCTCCGAATACGGAACGTCACGGTCGGTCACGACGTAGTTATCATACGAATAAGAGGTAAAGGTCTTTTCCTCACCCGGAAGAGCTGCGTCCTCGGTGCTAACGCGGTAATTTCCGTCAGCATCTCTGAAGGTATAGTGATCCTTTTCAAAGGCTACGTCACCGCTGCTGATACCCATAATGGCGTCACGGATAGCGTAGTTGATAACGTCACCCGAGCCAAGTCCCATATATACGTCGGGACCCTTGCCCGAAAGTATCGAGGGAAGAAGCGTACCGGCTGTGACGAGCTTTAGGTTCGCCGCGTTACCCGTCATATAGGTGTAACCCGAGCCGTCCGCGTCGATCATAGTACGCCAGATCTGCGACTGGTCACGTCCGAGAGCGAGCCAAACGTTGATAGCGTTCTCGTCGGAGGTGGGCTTTTTGGTAAGACCCATCGCGTTATAATCGGTAAAGAACGAATATACGAAGGATACCAGCTCAAACCACAAGGACTCAAAGAAGCCTGCTTCCGCCTTCGCGAGTCCCTCGTTACCCATAGCCGCGGGAACGACGTTGATCGAGTCTACCATCATCGAGCCGACCTTGGAGTCGTTAATCCAGGTACCGAGCGTACCGAGGTAAGACTTAAAGCTCGACATATTCGTCGCAACCATTTCACCCTCGTCGACGCCCATCTTATAAAGAATGACGGCAACCGTTTCAAGAGTTGCGGTATGAGAGCCTGCGGTTCCGCAATAGTTCTCAAGGTCCGCCTTCAGTTGCATAAGGTTGCGCGCCTCGTTAAGCAGAGTTACGAGAACGTCGGGCATAACCTGATAGAACTTGTAATCACGGTACTTGTCGGGGTCGGGACCGGTAAGCTGAAGTATACGCAAATAACATTCGTTAAGGTTTGCAAGCGTTGCTTCCGCTCTCTGTATGTAGCTCTTAAGCGAGCCGAGCGCACACTCAAGGTAAACCGTGTACTCAACGCCCTCCTCAAAGTAGAACAGGAGTTCCTCGCCGTCAGCATCCGCAACGTAGCTCGACTGCCAGTCCTTGCTGTAGTTGAACTGTGCGCTGCCCGCCTCGGCGTACGGAAGCGTTGCCGCGTGTCCGTATTCACCGCCCGAAAGCTTTATCGCACGGCATATATACATACCCTGGAGCGCTTTTTGCAAATAGCGCATTCCCAATTTGTAAAGTCCGCTCTTGCCAACCGTAAATTTGTAAGCCGCCCACTGACCGACGCCGCTGTAGCTCGTTTCACCGATTACGTTGTAAAGCTGAGCACCCGAAGAAACCTTCGAGGTAGCCGCGGAGGTGTTGTCGTTAGAGGGGGTAACAGATGAGTCGGAGATGATATCCGGGAACTCCGCTTCAATCTTTACGATATCGTCCTTGCCGGGATTCTGAACCGTAGCGTTCGGATATTTTTTAAGGTAGTCCTCGTAGCTGATAATTTCCTTCTGCTCACCGCTGTAGGGGACGAGAGTAAGTCCGCCGATAATCATCGGCTCACGCTCAGCCTCAAGGGTTATACGGTATTCACCCTCGGAAACGTAGAACAAGAACCATTCCTCCTCGTAGCCCGAAGCGTCCTGGCAATAGTATTCGTTCCAGCTCGGCTTCTGCTCCGCCTGAGGCGCCATTGAGTTACCGTTGATATCCTGTGCAAGAGTGTAGGTCGTAACCGTCTTGACACCGTCCTTGACCGAGGTAACTATCTTCTTCCAGCTTCCGCCCTCACCGCTCTCGTGCTTATAATCCACGTCGTAGGAGTCGGGCTCGCCCGCAGCGTCGAAGGTTTCGGTCTTTATGTTATCGTAAGTCCAAATTTTCGAGAAGTTAAGGGCACGCGCCTCGTCAAACGGAACCTTTCCGTTTATCTTGAGTATACGCTCGATAGAGCTGATGCTGCTCTCCGAGGTAATTGCGGTGAAGTAGTCCCACTTGAAGTAGTAAAGACCCTCCTGGTCGGCGCTCACCGTAAACTCCCAGCTTACCGAGCCCGTAGCAGGAAGATAAACCGCATTAGCCGCCAAGGTCACGTTGGACGCAAAGTCGGCGTTGGGGTTATCCGCTCCCTCAAGAATTTCAGACCAGATTTTCTGTGCAGCCTCGCTATCGTCATTCTTAAGCAAAGCGTCACCACCCGCCTGCAAGCTGCCGATTACGTCGACGACTATGGGAGAGAGGTCCTTCTGGGTTGCCAGAACGTGAGCATAGCTCTCCAGATAGTCAGCGTAGCTTGACGTGCTGACGAGTTCTTGCATTTCTTCGAGCGAGGTGTATACGTCGTCCTTTTCACCGTCGGGGTTCTTCAAGCTTCCCGCCGATGCGGTAAAGCCAAGACCCGTAACGAGTGTGGCTACGGTAAGCACAAGACACAACGCTCTTTGAAACAGTGCTTTTTTCATCGTTGAATTCCTCCATTTGATTGCGCGCGTCTAATCGATACAGCAATAATATCACCAAGCTGCCTGAAGCATTCCGCGGTTTTGGAAAAGACCGCTTGATGACGTTATCGCCGCCACTACGCACGTTTATGCCAAAATTATAACACACGAAGAAAAGAAAGTCAAGAATATAAAATAACGGAATATTATATATAAGCGCGCCAAAAAAGCGAGATTTTGGAGTTGATTTTCTGAAATGTAAACATAACTTTGCATCGCTTTTTGGCTTTTCGAAACTTAAACGCACCTTTGGTAAATTTGATTTGTCACGATAGTGCGATTTTTTGTCCTTTTTAGTTGTCGTTAGCGTGTTGTGGTAAATTCTATTTAACAATTTCGGTCATTTTTCGGCTTTTTTTCGAAAAAAAGCATTTTTTTACAACTTGTGAAAAGTGCACAAAAACGGCGGTGTTTTCTCTACACGCGTTTTTTCGTCTTAAAGTCTTCTTTTAGCCCATTTTGGCGCATTATAGCAAAAACACGCCGCGACCGACGTCCCATCAATGCTCTGTCGGTTGCAGCGTTTTATTCAATTTTCACTCGCGCGTTCAGCGCGGCACGGGTGTGTATTCGGGTGCTTCAGTCTCGGGATGCCCCCGAGATAATACCCGAAATCACGCAACCGTCAGCGTCGTAGAGCACCGCCGTCTGTCCGGGTGTCACCGACCTTTGTCCATCGTCAAAGGTCAGAGTGGCGGTAGTGTCGGGGTACAGCTCCGCCTCGCATTCGGCGAGCGGTGCAAGATAGCGCAGCTTCGCATAAAGCTTCATTTTCACCGCGCGCTCTGGCGGCGCAATCTTCGAAAAGATTATATCGCCGACGTAAACCTTTTTGGAAAGCCTTGGAGCATCCTCAAGCATAACGGTATTGTCACGGGCGTTTATTTCGGTAACGAACACTCGTTTTCCGAGTGCTATTTCAAGACCCTTTCGCTGTCCGACGGTATAGTGAATTATTCCCTTGTGCTCACCGAGGGGCACTCCCTCTCGGTCGATAAAGCTCCCACGCGCGCATACGCCCGCGCACTTTTCAATATAATTTGTATGATTTCCGTCGGGTATAAAGCATATTTCCTGGCTTTCGGGCTTCTGTGCGGAGGACAGACCGCGCCGCCTTGCCTCGTCGTAAACGTCGCCTTTAATTTCCTCGCTCATAGGAAAAACGAGCATAGAAAGAACCTCTTGCGAGAGCCGCGATAGCATATACGACTGGTCCTTTGCGCCGTCCTTGGCGCGCGCTATATAGTACCTGCCCCCATCGGTGCGCTTAAGCTCGGCGTAATGCCCGGTGGCTATCCTATCAAAGCCGTGCGCCGAAGCATACTCGCAAAGAAGCTTGAGCTTCACCTCCCTATTGCACAAAACGCAAGGGTTCGGCGTTCTGCCGCTTATATATTCGGAAACGAAATTTTGGCATACGACGCGCTCGAATTCAGCCGCGGCGTCGATAATATGAAGCGGTATTCCAAGCTCCCGTGCCGAGCGGCGAGCGCCCGAAATATCGGTATAGGGGTGCATAAGCACGGTAGCTCCGTGTACCTCGTGCCCCTCGTTTTTTAATTTTAAGGCGGCGTAGGTGCTGTCTACGCCGCCGCTTAATCCGAGAAGTATTTTCATATAAATCTCCCCAAAATTTACTTTAAATCGCCAAACGCGCTCTGCAATTTAATGCTCGTCGTCCTCGTGGTCCTTTTCGATTTCAAAATCGATAGGTCTTCCTATTTTCTTATAATAATCGGCAACCGCGCTCTTAACAGCCTCCTCGGCGAGCACCGAGCAGTGCACCTTTACCGGCGGCAAGCCCTCAAGAGCCTCAACCACCACCGAATTCGTAAGCTTGAGCGCCTCGGATACCGGCTTTCCCTTTATAAGCTCGGTAGCCATAGAGGAGGTAGCTATCGCCGCGCCGCAGCCGAAGGTCTTGAATTTACAATCGGTTATAATATCGTTTTCGTCAATTTTGAGATAAATTCTCATTATATCGCCGCACTTGGCGTTTCCTACGGTACCGACGCCCTCGGCGTTTTCTATTTCTCCGACGTTTCTCGGATTAGTGAAATGGTCCATTACTTTTTCGCTGTACTGCATAACTTTTCCTTATCCTTTATTCTTTTGCATATCCTCCCAAAGCGGACTCATCTCTCTGAGCCTTGCAACTATGGGGGGGAGCGCTTCTATAATGTAATCTATATCCTCGTCGGTGGTGTCGTAGGATATCGAGAGTCTGAGCGAGCCGT
>JAZNFU010000144.1:0-6153 GCA_045576135.1 Eubacteriales bacterium | reverse complement strand
AGGAGCGAGGCAGTTGGTGGTGCAGGATGCAGCGGAAATGATCTGGTCATCCTTGGTAAGAGTGTCGTTGTTTACGTTGAAAACGATAGTCTTGAGATCGTTGCCTGCGGGAGCGGAGATAACAACCTTCTTTGCACCTGCGGTGATGTGAGCCATCGACTTTTCCTTAGAGGTGTAGAAGCCGGTGCACTCAAGAACAACGTCTACGCCAAGCGCGCCCCAAGGGCAGTCAGCAGCGTTCTTCTCTGCATAAATTTTAAGAGTCTTACCGTCAACGGTGATAGTACCCTCCTCGTCGTTAGCAGATACGGTGTGACCCATTGCAACGTAGTTACCCTGAGCAGTATCGTACTTGAGAAGGTGAGCGAGCATCGAGGGGCTGGTAAGGTCGTTGATAGCAACGACGTCGTAGCCCTCAGCGCCGAACATCTGACGGAAAGCAAGACGGCCGATACGTCCAAATCCGTTGATCGCAACTTTTACATTTGCCATTTGAAAAATCCTCCAAATATATTATATTTTTATTTTGCATTTTCTCGCAGAATAAATTATAGCATACTTTTACTAAATATACAATAGAGTTGACGAATTTTTATCAATTTTGTATCATTTTTAAATTTTAGAAGCATCGTTCCACCGATTTTTGTTCAAAACAATGAAAAACTCGTGAACAAAAAATGAAATCTGACGAGGCAGCTTCGCTATTCGTTTCGGTTGTCGACAGCACCGATATAACCACTCAAGTCCCAAGCGGCGAAGCACCAAAGGTGCGCGTTTGATTACCCCCGCGTATATATCAACGCTGCCGCCAAGAGCCAAGTAAAGCGTTTTTGGAGAGTAGCCGCGTATGCGTTCGATAAAATACTCCTGACGCGGTGCGCCCAGGCAGACTATGCACACGTCGGGGGTCGTTTTTGAAAGTGCACGTTCTATTTTCTTCTCATCGATATCAAAGCCCGAAAAAGCAAAAACGCATTTTGCGCTCGGGTATCGCTCGCACAGACGCACCCCCGCAAGTCTCGCCCGCCCCTCGACGCCTCCGATAACGGCAAATCGCCCGGAGGATATCAACGCCTCGCCAAGCTCTATTCCCGGAAAAACAGCCGTGCCTATTCCGGATGCGGCAAGAATATATTTGACTCCCACCCCGTCGGGAATATTAAGCGACGCACCGTTCAAGACGTCCTTATATTCGGGATTTTTTTGTGCTGTCGCGAGTATTTGAAGATTAGGCGTAAATACTGTGCCGCCGACGCCGAGCAGAGCTTGAATCGACGAAAGCAGCTCCCCTCTTTTTCCGCAATTAATTCTGACACCGCCGACAAAGCCTATTTTCATATTTTCCTCCTATAAATTTCCGATAAATGCTTTTTATACCGTTACTTGCTTGACAAAAAGCCTCAGATAGTTTATAATATACGGTGACTGAACGGGGCAATCGCGCAATATGTTGCCGAAAGGTATTATTGTGAGGAAAGTCCGGGCCTCATAGGGCAGGATAACGGATAACGTCCGCCGAGGGTGACCTCCGGGAAAGTGCAACAGAGATATACCGCCGTATTCGTACGGTAAGGGTGGAAAGGCGAGGTAAGAGCTCACCCGAGTCTTTGGCAACATAGGCTCGCTGTAAACCCTATCCGAAGCAACACCTTGAAACCCGCAAGGTCGGTAGCCCGCCGATTGTTTTCATGGTGGCAGAGCCGCAAGGCTTGAACTGCGCGGTAACGCGCAGTGAAGATAGATGATTGCCGCGCCGCAAGGCGTACAGAACCCGGCTTACAAGTTCAGTCAACTTGATTTTTCCACGGTTTTGCCGTTGTACGCAAACATTTGTTTGCAAAATGTCGTTCCATTGTGCAGCTTGCCTATGGAACGGCTTTGCTTTTTTTGCGTTAGACGACCGTTTTGATTTGTGTTGTTTTTGTTAATTTTACAAGAACGGGTTGCAAAGTGCGCTCTTTTACATTATAATATTAATGCGGTGGATTTTTATTCAACGCCGCTTTACAAAACGAGCAACCAAGCACACGGTAAAGGGAGAAAAATGAATCTAACGTCGCTTATTGGCTCACTATGCAATAAGGATGTTAAGGGTATAGGCTTTTTCGGCCTTGGAAAATCAAATTTAAAAATAGCCGAAATCCTGCGTGACGAAGGCTGGAGCTCAGGCTTTACGTATCGCGCTCACACGACGAGCGGGGTAAGCATTTCGGATATAAAGCACGTCTGCGTCGGCGAAAATTCGCTATCCGACTTGCGTGAGGATGTTCTCTTTTTATCCCCATCGGTAAGGCGGACGGGGGAGCTTGTCGACGGAGCGGAGAAAGCAAAAACCGTTTTATGCTCGGACGCCGAGCTTTTCTTTCATTCCCTGCCAAAAAACGTATTTGCCATAACCGGCTCGGACGGCAAAAGCACGGTTACGTATCTTACCTCGCGACTCACCGAGAAGCTGCTCCGCGCACCGCCCGCGGGTAATTTCGGATTGCCGCTATGCTCGCTTTTAAAGTCGGATACATACGCAGGCTACGTCGTCGAGCTTTCGAGCTTTCAGCTTAACTATATGAAGCCGAAGACCGAGCGCGCCCTGATTACGAACATAAGCGAAAATCATCTTAATTGGCACGACGGAATGGCCGAATACGTGCTTGCTAAGAAAAACCTGCTCGCAAACGCTTCGGTACGCGCACTTGCGCTTGATGGCGATATCTGCCGCAAAACAGCAGACGAATGCAAGGTTGACATTCTTATTTCGGACACCGACTCTGCCACGGAGCTTTACAGAAAATACAAGCCCTCGCTCGTCCTTACACGCGAGCGTGGACATATATGCGTCAACGGTACGCCATACCTTACGGACGAAGCGCTTTTGCGAAGCGAGAGCTATAACGTAAGAAACTTTATGTGCGCGCTTGCGCTCTCATACGGATATTCGGACAGAGATAGTGCGCTTGAGCTTGCGCGCAGCTTCAGAGGACTTCCGCACAGAAAGGAAAGCTTTCTTATCCGCGACGGAATAGAATACGTAAACTCGTCTATCGACTCGACCCCCGCACGCACCGCGGCAACGCTTTCAACGCTTTCATCACCCGCAATAGTAATAGTAGGCGGTGCTTCAAAGGGTCTTTCGTACGCGCCGCTTATCGATTCGTTAAGGGCGCACGCTAAGGCCGTTATACTTACCGGAGAATCGACGAGAAGCTTATTCGACGTATTATCCGAATTTACCGATTTTTCAGGACGCGTTTACGCCGACGAGGATTTTGACGGTGCGGTAAGGCTCGCGGCGAGGCTTGCTGAGCGCGGCGACACCGTAATACTTTCGCCCGCACACACGAGCTACGATCGATTTGACAATTTCGAGTCGCGCGGCGACCGTTTTAAAAGAATTATCGAGGAATTTACAAAATAACGCTCAAAAGGAGCATAGAGGATAAAAATGAAGAAGACAGGACTTATTGCATTACTTATTGCGGCTATGGCGGTGCTTTTTTCGTGCGGCGAAAACGGCGATGCTCCGGACGGAATGCAGCTCGTGCGAGGCGGCGAGGACGTAGGCTACTACTTTTACGCGCCTGAGGAATGGACGATTGCCAACAACGGACAGATAAGCGCCTCATACGCATCAAAAATAGACGTAACGTCGGTAACGCTCGCTCCGGCGGCGGCACCTATGGCTGATATCGAAAGCTATTTTGAAAATGCGCTAACGGAATTCACCTTTGATTTAACGAACGAGCCGACGCTCACCGAGTGCGACTTTGGGAACGCTGACAGCGCGTACAAGACGGTATACGAATTTGAATACGAAAAGCATCCGATGCGTATGATGCAGATATTTGCAACCTACGACGACAGATTCTACATATTCACCTTTACCGCGCAGCTCGCCGAGCGAAGCGAGGGGGAAAGCTATTACGATTTCTATCTCGAAAAGGTGCAATCGGTAATCGATAATATCAGATTTACGAGCATAACGAATACGCTGGATGCACCCGAGTACGAAAAGGATTCGGACGGATATCTTCTCGTATCGGACGAATCACTTTGCGGCTACGAATTATATATTCACCCCGATTGGCAAGTAAGATACGCGCAGGCTAATATAAGCATCGTCACCGACGGCGGTACAAACGCAAATATTACCGAGGCTACCTCGGTTGGCGTAGGCCGCGACGAATATTGGGAGAACAGAAAAACCGAGCTTTCCGCTTTCGTTGAAAACCTCACGGTTATATCGGAGGGAGTCGAAACGACACTTGGAAATTCGAGTTGGGCGTTTGCCTACGAATACACCTACGAATATGCCGGCGTTACCTATCACGTTTACCAGATAATCGCCGTCGCGGGCACTTGGCCGCTTCAGGACGGATACGTTTTCACTTACACAGCACCCGAATCCGAATACGCAAACCACCTCGAAGAATTTAAAAATATGTCAAAAAAGGTAAACTTTAGATGACAAAATCGTGTATTTATCTTGACAACAGTGCTACAACGCCCATCAGCGACTCTGCACTTTCAACCTACAACAAAATTGCAAAAGAATGCTTCGGCAACCCCTCCTCGTTACACGAGGCGGGGTTCTTTGCCGAGCGTGAAATAACGCGCGCGAGGGACACTCTTCTCACTACCCTTAAGGCTACCGACTCCACCGCAGTCTTTACGGCATCGGGCAGCGAGGCAAACAACCTCGCTATTTTCGGGCGTGCATTCGCAAAGGACAGATACAGACACGGCTGTAAAATTATCACCACCGTGGGAGAACACGCGTCGGTTAGCGAGCCGCTTGAGAAGCTTCGAGCACTCGGCTTTGAAACGGTAGCGATACCTACCGAAAACGGCGTTATCGATAAGCAGGCCTTGCTCTCGGCACTTGACGAGCGAGTTATACTCGTGAGTATGATGATGGTAAACAATGAAACGGGCGCTCTGTACGACACAGCCCTCGTCAGCAAAATGATGAAATCGCGCTCACCGGAGGCGGTGCTCCACGTCGATGCAACGCAAAGCTACCTTAAAATTCCATTTACGAAAGCGTCCTGCGGCGCGGATATGATTACCGTTTCGTCGCACAAAATACACGGTCCAAAGGGCGTCGGCGCTCTTGTGATTGACAAAAAAATCATAAAAAGCAAAGGGCTGTCGCCAATAATTTACGGCGGCGGTCAAGAGGGGGGACTTCGTTCGGGAACGGAAAACGTGCCCGGTATAGCCGCCTTTGCTACCGCCGCAAAAGAAGGTTACGAAAGTCTTGCACGCTTCGGTGAGCATACCGAGCGGCTGAGAAGCTATCTTATAAAGCGGCTTTCGGAAAAAGACCTGTCCGAAATCACCCCTACCCTTCCGCAATTCCACGCACCGCACATAATAAACCTTACGCTTCCCAAAATCAAGAGCGAAACTATGCTCCATTTTCTTTCCTCAGAGGGTATATTCGTATCAAGCGGCTCGGCGTGCTCGTCTAACGGCGGCGCTCACAAAGGCTCGGCACTTATCGCTTACGGAAAAAGCGAGTCGGAGGCTGACAGCTCTATCCGCATCAGCTTCAGTATTCAAAACGAAAAAGAGGACGTCGACGCGCTCTGCACGGCGCTCTCACGCGGATTATCAAAGCTTGCGAGGATGAAATAATGGCAAACGTTTCTATTATAAGCGTCGGCACAATAAAGGAAGATTACTTAAAATCCGCGCTCACAGAATACAAAAAACGGATTTCGCAGTACGCCAGAGTCGACGAGATATCGATTAAGGAAGAAAAAATAAGCGACGAAGAAAATCCCACGCAAATAAAAAAGGCCCTCGAGGCTGAGGGCGAAAAAATCATAAGCGCGATACCGGAGGGAGCGTACAAAATTTCTCTTTGCATCGAGGGACGCTCGTACAGCTCCGAGGAGCTTGCGAAAATTATCGGCGATGCTTGCGACACTAAGGGCAAAATCGCCTTTATTATAGGCTCTTCACACGGACTCTCAAGCGCGGTTAAGGATGCGTGCGACCTTAGGCTTTCCTTTTCAAAATTGACCTTTCCGCATCAGCTTATGCGGGTCATACTCTGCGAGGCCATCTACCGCTCCTTTACGATAATAAATCACAAAAAGTATCATAAATAACGGGTATTTAGTCGAATTATCTTTGTTTTTTACCAAAAGA
>JAZNFU010000143.1:0-1944 GCA_045576135.1 Eubacteriales bacterium | reverse complement strand
CCGACTTGTTTTTGTCAAGTCATTTTCAAAATATTGTAAAAAATTATTTCAAAGAGAGCTTTGCCGCGGTGAGTGTGTTTTTCAAAAGAGTGGTTATGGTCATAGGTCCGACACCGCCCGGAACGGGTGTTATGAACGAGGTCTTCTCGGCAACGCTCGCAAAATCAACGTCGCCCGCAAGCTTTCCGTCGGTGAGTCTGTTGATGCCTACGTCGATAACTACTGCACCTTCCTTTACCATATCGGCGCTGACGAAATTAGCTTTTCCTATCGCTACGATAAGTATGTCCGCTCTTTTGGTAACCTCGGCAAGATTTTTCGTTCTTGAGTGAGCTACGGTTACCGTCGCGTTTTTTGAAAGCATCAAAAGCGACATAGGCTTTCCTACGATGTTGCTTCTGCCGATAATAACGCACTCCTTGCCCTCCGGATTTATGTCGTAGAATTCAAGAAGGTCCATAATACCCGCAGGCGTGCAAGGCAGATAGCTGTATTTTCCGATAAGTATACGTCCTACGTTTTCGGGGTGAAAGGCGTCGACGTCCTTTTTGGGACAGATGCTGTCAATAACCTTTTGCTCGGATATGTGTGCAGGCAGGGGGAGCTGTACGAGAATTCCGTGGACCGTATCGTCACGGTTTAATTCGTCTATTTTGGAGAGTAGGCACTCCTCGCTCGTATCCTCCGGCAAGGTTACCTCAATAGAGTTTATTCCGCACTCAAGACAAGCGCGGTGCTTGTTTCTGACGTATACCGCCGATGCGGGATTGTTTCCAACGAGAACGACCGCAAGGCCGGGCACTACGCCGGTTTGAGCCTTGAAATTTTCTATTTCAACGATGAGCTTTTCCCTCGTTGTCTTTGATACTAATTTGCCGTCGATTATTTCTGCCATAATTTTTGTCCTCTAAATTTATTATTTGTTGCTTTTTGATTGATCTTTGTGATAAAATGGTGCTGTCGGCTTTTTGAAGTGGAAATATATGAGCAGCGCCGCGCAGGTCAGGAAAATTGCACCCGCAAGCACCTGCGAGGTTCTGAAGCTGAATGAGCCGATGTACGTGTAAAGGCTGTCGGCACGAAGTCCTTCAATCAGCATTCTTCCGAAGCCGTACCATCCGCAAGTGATAAAGAAAATCTGTCCGTCGTATTTTTTGAGCCGTCTTACGAGGAAGAAAATCAGAAGAAAGCCACCGATGCACCAAAGTGATTCGTAAAGGAAGGTTGGGTGAACGTAAATCGTGCGATTCATAGTCAGAATGTTGTTAATACCCATACGGCAGAAGATATCGGTTTCGGCACCGAACGCCTCGCCGTTCATAAAGTTGCCCCATCTGCCGATACCCTGCGCAAGCATAATCCCGGGCATTGCACAATCGGCAAAGGCGAGGAACTTTATCTTCTTAACGCGGCATATTATGAAAACGGTGATAGCTCCCGCGATAAGACCGCCGTAGATGGCAAGACCGCCGTTTCTGATGTTTATAACGTCGTAAAGAGTGTCAAACTCCTCAGGCTTTGACAAAACGTAATAGAGCCTTGTGCCGACGATGCCGATGGGTATGGTGATTATTGCAAAATCAAGCAGCTCATCCGTGGTAAGTCCTATTTTTTTGGTTTGCGAGATTGCGTAAAGTATGGCGCATACCATACCGAGCGTTATAATCAGGGCGTACCAAGCAATTTCGAAATTACCGAATTTAATAGCTACGCTGTTTAATTCAAACTTATCTATTCCAAAGCCGGGAAAGGATACTGCGGAAATTCTTAACATAACTACTCCTTTAAGTTAACAGATTTGCTTTTTTGATTACGTCGGCTATCGTTATTGACTGAAGCTTTCTTGCAACGTCAAGGCTGATATCCTCGAAAACGTGATGGTATATGCACCCTGCTTTATCGTGGTTAAGCGCGCACCCACCGTCACCGTCAAGACATCTTGCT